>NZ_JBFUFC010000038.1:0-24775 GCF_056403635.1 Microbacterium sp. P2_F9
GACGGGGACTCCACAGCCGTCGGTCGCGTTGCCGGTGCGGGCGACTCGCTGGCCATCATTCCGTAGGCGCTCAGCTCGAGCTCCGAGGCGTCGGCCGGCTCGATGAGGCCTGCGATCATGGCGAGGTGAATGGTCGGGACCTGACCTGCGGGCGCGGTCCGGCCCGAACGAGGGAGCTGCTCACCCGGGCGCAGGCGCACCACGACGGTGACCTCGCCCTCCGGTGGCGCCGGCACGGCGTCGGGTTCGGGCTGCGACTCACCCGGCGGCACCCAGCCGCGGTCGACGAGCAGCACGGTGCCGTCGTCGAGCCGGAAAGGCACCAGGACCTCGAATGCCGCGGTGCCGCCGTGCACGCGGTTGCGGGCCAGGATCTGGTCGTCCTGCAGATAGGTTCCGGTCAGGGTGACGGGCCGCCACTCGTCGCCCGGGGCGAGGTCGGCGCCCGGCGCGATGACCTCGGCTAGCGGGACGGGCTCGGCGTCGTAGTTGGCGGCGATGAGGGCGAGCTGCTCGCCCCGCTGCGCGTTGCGGGTGAACTGCCAGTTCGACAGGAACGCGCACGCGATCGCGAACACGATCGCCACGCCGACGTACGCCGTCCATCGCACCGCGGCCGGGGCGTCGCGGCGGCTCATGCGGGTTCTCCCACCTGTGCGAGCGGGGTCACCTCGACCGGGAAGTCCCGGGTCGAAAGGAAGTCCCGGAGATAGTCGCGGTGCTCGTCGCAGGCGACCCAGGTCTTGCGGCGGTCCTCTGCGTGGATGCGCGGGTTGCGCCACTCGATGCGCCACCGCGCGGCGGCGCGGCAACCGGCCCGCGAGCACACCGCGGTCTGGATCTCGTCGTTCATGCCGGCGGATCCGCAGGCGAGGGGCTCTGTGGCCCCGAGTCGAGCGGGTGGGCCTCGGCGATGCGGATGACCCCGGTGTCGCCAGGCGCGGGGTGGACCGTCGGCGCGGCGGGCAGCGCACGCTCCKGGTTCTCCGGCTCGGGACGTCGATCGTCGGCGCCGACGTTGGCCAGCACGACCGCGATGTAGGGGATGAAGACCGCTCCGGCCCCGAGCACCCAGGTGTACCAGCCGTAGGGCGTGATGACGACCATGAGGATGAAGCAGACGACCCGGACGCCCATCATGAGGAGATATCGCGTCGAGCGTGCGCCCACGGCGTCACGCGGTGCCGGAGGCAGCGACGTCGCGGACTGGGGGCCGGTCGGACTCTTCACTATGAATCCAGGGTACGCCGCGCCGCCGCCCCCTCGGTCCGTGCGGGCGGGCAAAACGAGGTGCCGGCTACGAGCGGAGGTACATCGCCGGTGCGTTGGTGGTGAACCAGCTGATCCAGGCGATCAGGATGATGAATCCGATGATCGACAGGCCGATTCCGACATAGCCGACGATGGTGCCGGCGAGTCCCATGCCCCGGCCGTTCTCGCCGGTGCGCTTGATCTGGCTGAGCGACATGTGTCCCGTGATGACCGCGACGACGGAACCGATGAAGGGGATGATGAAGATCCCGACGAGAGCCGCGACCAGCGACACGATCGCGAGGACGTTCGTCTTCGGTGCGGCATACGCGCCGTAGGCGGGCGCGGGGGCGGTCCCGTACGCGGGTGCGCCGTACGCCGGAGCGCCGTAGGTGGGAGCGGGGTAGCCGGGGTAGGCGTCCGCGGCCGGTGCGGCAGGCGCGCCGTACGCCGGGGGGTAGGTCGGGTAGCCGCCGGCGGGCGGCGCAGGGGGAGCGACGGGGGCCTCGTATGCGGGCGCAGCGGGGGCTGCGGCCGGTTCTGCCGGAGGGGTGGGAGCGACGGGCGTGCCGTCGGGGTTCGGATCGCTCATGTCAGGCCTTTCGTCGGGTGGTCCCAGCGTTACAGCGGGCGCGCGGTGTGTCAAACGCCTCGCCGATAGGCTGGAGCGTCCCTCACAGCCAGCCTCCGGGAGTGCTCATGTCCACTGATCGTGTCGTCCTCATCACCGGAGGCAACCGCGGCATCGGCCGCGCCATCGCCGAGCGCTTCGTCGCAGCAGGCTGGCGGGTCGCCGTGACGGCGAGGTCCGGTGAAGGTCCAGAGGGTGCGCTCACCGTCCGTGCGGACGTGACGGATGCCGCATCCGTCGATGCCGCGTTCACCGAGGTGGAGGCGGCTCTCGGCCCGGTCGAGGTCGTCGTGGCCAACGCGGGCATCACGAAGGACACCCTCCTGCTGCGCATGTCCGAGGATGACTTCGACAGCGTGGTGTCGACGAACCTCGGTGGCGCCTTCCGCGTCGTCAAGCGCGCCTCCAAGGGCATGCTGCGCGCGCGCTGGGGACGCGTCATCCTGATCTCGAGTGTGGTCGGCCTCTACGGCTCGCCCGGGCAGATCAACTACGCCTCGTCGAAGGCCGGCCTCGTCGGCTTCGCCCGTTCGCTGACGCGCGAGCTCGGCGGCCGTGGGATCACCGCGAACGTCGTCGCGCCCGGCTTCATCGAGACCGACATGACCGCGGCGCTTCCCGAAGACACCCAGGCAGAGTACAAGCGCAACATCCCGGTGGGTCGCTTCGCGACTCCCGACGAGGTGGCCGGCGTCGTGGCCTGGCTGGCGTCCGACGACGCGGCGTACATCTCAGGCGCGGTCATTCCCGTCGACGGCGGCCTCGGCATGGGCCACTGACCATGTCGGCGGGCAGTCTGCTCCCCGGTTCCTGAGCCCGTCGAAGGGCCGGTCCCTGAGCCCCGTCGAAGGGCCTCGAAGTGGGTCAGCGTGCGACAGCGGCGACGATGGCCTGAGCCAGGGCGTTCGGCTGGGAGAACTGCGGCCAGTGCCCGGTGTCGAGCTTGATCACCTCGGCGTCGGCGATGGCGTTGAACTCGTCCGCCCACGGCCCCCACTGTGTGATCGTCGCGCGGAACTCCGCTTCGGTCTGCCCGCCGGACAGGAGCGTCACCGGCACCTGGTGTCGTCGTTCATCGACGAGTCGGATCGGATCGGTGGGAACCTTCACCGGCACCGACAGCGCCCGAGCGGCCGCCTCGGCGCGCACCGGCTCGCTGAGGTCCCAGATCTCTGGTTCGTCGAACGAGTCCCAGCCGGGGAACGGGATGACGCCGTCGACGACCTCGAACTCCGAGATGCCCTGGCCATCGGGCGGCGGCACCGTGTCGACGAAGACCACGCGAGCGACGCGGTCGGGCCGCGCGTCGGCAGCGCCCCACGCGACGTTGCCCCCGCCGCTATGGCCGACGACCACGACCTGCCCGTCGACGGCATCGATCTCCGCCACGACCGCGTCGACCCAGTCGGCGATGCCGATCTCCGAGGACTCCGCCGCCGCCACGCCGACTCCCGGCATGGTCAGGGCGTGGACGGTATGCCCCGCACGGTCCAGAGCGGGAGTCACGTCGTCCCACGACGACGAATCGAGCCAGAGTCCAGGGATCAGAATGATGTCCATGCCCGAGAAGCTACTCGGGGTGTGCGACATCCGGCAGGGGACTGATCGTACTCAGGGCAGCAGGGGGATGATCTCGCGCAGATCGATCGGGCCCACCACGAGGTCCGCCTGATTCCGTACCGCGGGCTTGGCGTTGAAGGCCACGCCGAGACCGGCAACCGCCATCATCCGCAGATCGTTCGCGCCGTCGCCGATCGCGATCGTCGCCGAGAGCGGCACGCCGGCCTCGTCGGCCCATGACCGCAGCGCGCGCGCTTTGCCCTCGGCATCCACGATCTCGCCATCCACCGTCCCGGTGAGCGCACCATCGCGGACGGTCAGCCGATTCGCGCGCCACAGATCGACGCCGAGGTCGGGGGCCACGGTGTCGAGGATCTCGTGGAAGCCGCCGGAGACGACTCCGACGCGCCCGCCGCGGGCATGCGCGGCGCTGATCAGCTCCCGCACTCCAGGCGTGGGCTCGATGCGCGCCAGCACGTGGGCGAACGCCGAGACGGGCACCCCTTCGAGTGCGCGGACCCGCGAGCGCRGACTCGTGGCGAAGTCCACCTCTCCGCGCATCGCAGCCTCGGTCGCGGCCGTCACCTCGGGCCCGCGCCCCGCCTCGTCGGCGATGAGCTCGATGACCTCATTGCGGATGAGGGTCGAGTCTGCGTCGAGGACGATCAGGAAGCGGGCGGATGTCGCGGGCACCAGTCCACCGTAGCGGCGCGCGCAGCACCGCCCGTGCGCGGGTCAGCGCTCGACGATGATGTTCTTGCCGACGACCGTGAGACCGCTGTCGGTGACAGTGAAGCCGCGCGCCAGATCCTTCTCGCGGTCGACGCCGACCGTCGCGCCCGGGGCGAGGATGACGTTCTTGTCGAGGATCGCCCGATGCACGCGGGCGCCGGCTCCGACGTTCACGTGATCGAAGAGCACCGAGTCGGTGATGGTCGATCCGCCGCCGGCGAGGGTCCACGGACCCACCACGCTGYGCTCCAGATGCGTTCCGGAAAGGACCGAGCCGAGCGAGACGATCGAGTCGATCGCGTTGCCCATGCGCCCCACCGAGTCGCGCACGAACTTCGCCGGCGGCGAGTTGACCGTCTGCGAATGGATCGGCCACTCCATGTTGTAGAGATTGAACACGGGCAGCGTGGAGATCAGGTCCTGGTGCGCGTCGAAGAAGGAATCGATCGTGCCCACGTCGCGCCAGTAATCGCGGTCGCGATYGGTCGAGCCGGGCACGTCGTTGCGCTTCATGTCGTACACGCCGGCTTCGCCGCGTTCGACGAAGTAGGGGATGATGTCGCCGCCCATGTCGTGGTTCGAGGTCGACAGTTCGCCGTCGCTCTCGACCGCGTCGATGAGCGCCTGCGCGTTGAAGATGTAATTGCCCATCGAGGCCAGCACTTCGCCGGGGGAGTCCACCAGGCCGGTGGGCTTCTGCGGCTTCTCGAGGAACTCGCGGATGCGCGTCTGGTCGTCGGCCAGGTCGATCACGCCGAATTGATTGGCGAGCGCGATCGGCTGACGGATGCCGGCGACCGTCGCCTGCGCGCCGGAAGCCAGGTGCGCGTCGAGCATCTGCCGGAAGTCCATCCGGTAGACGTGATCGGCGCCGATGACGATCACGATGTCGGGCTTCTCGTCGTTGATGAGATTCAGGCTCTGCAGGATCGCATCCGCCGAGCCGGAGAACCACCGCTTGCCCAGGCGCTGCTGCGCGGGCACCGAGGCGACGTACGAGTCGAGCAGAGCCGACATCCGCCACGTCTGCGAGATGTGCCGGTCGAGGCTGTGCGACTTGTACTGGGTCAGCACGACGAGCTGCCGCAACCCCGAATTGAGGAGATTCGAGATCGCGAAGTCGATGAGCCGGTACTGCCCGCCGAACGGCACTGCTGGCTTGGCGCGATCAGCAGTGAGCGGCATGAGCCGCTTGCCCTCACCGCCCGCGAGGATGATTCCGAAGACCTTCGGCTGTGCTGGCATGGCACCACACTATTGGTGTCTACGGCCGTGTACTAGCGTTCGATCATGCGCGTCGACATCATCACCAAGGAATATCCGCCGGAGATCTACGGGGGCGCCGGGGTCCATGCGACAGAGCTCGTGAAAGCGCTCCGCGAGAGCATCGAAGTGCAGGTGCGAGCGTTCGGCGCACCGCGCGACGAAGCCGACACCACCGCGTACCGTGTGCCGGCGGAACTGGGCTCCGCGAATGGTGCGATCCAGACCCTCGGCACGGATCTGGCGATCGTGACGGATGTCGCCGGCGCCGACGTCGTCCACAGCCACACCTGGTACGCAAACTTCGCCGGACATCTCGCGTCGCTGCTGCACGGCATCCCGCACATCGTCACGGCGCACAGTCTTGAGCCGCTCCGGCCGTGGAAGGCCGAGCAGCTCGGAGGCGGCTATGCCGTCTCGAGCTACATCGAGAAGACCGCGTACGAAGGTGCCGCGGCGATCGTCGCGGTGAGCGAGGGCATGCGCGCCGACATCCTGCGCAGCTACCCGTCGCTCGACCCCGCCAAGGTGCGGGTCATCTACAACGGCATCGACGTCGACGCCTGGCAGCCCGTCGACGATGTCGCCCTGCTGGCGGAGTTGGGCATCGACCCGGCGAGGCCGTCGGTGGTCTTCGTGGGCCGCATCACGCGGCAGAAGGGGCTGCCCTATCTCCTTCGCGCCGCCGAGCAGCTGCCGCCGGAGGTGCAGCTCGTGCTGTGCGCCGGCGCTCCCGACACCCCGCAGATCCTTGCCGAGGTCGAGGGACTCGTCAGGGGCCTTCAGGAGACGCGGGACGGCGTGGTCTGGCTCGATCGTCTCCTCTCCCGACGCGAGCTCTGCGCGATCCTCGGGTCGGCGACGACCTTCGTGTGCCCCTCCGTGTACGAGCCGCTCGGCATCGTGAACCTCGAGGCGATGGCCTGCGGCGCGGCCGTGGTCGGCACCGCGACCGGGGGGATCCCCGAGGTCGTCGATGACGGCGTGACGGGCCGGCTCGTCCCGATCGAGCAGATGCAGGACGGCACCGGCACCCCGATCGACCCAGACCGGTTCGTCGACGATCTCGCGCGGGTGCTCACCGAGGTCGTGAGCGATCCCGAGAAGGCGAAGGCCTACGGCGCCGCCGGCCGGGCGCGGGCGGCGAACGAGTTCAGCTGGGGCGCAATCGCCGCGACGACCGCGGCGCTGTACGCAGAGGTGAGCGGCGCGGGCCGATAGGCTGGGCCGCATGCCGCAGGTGCTCGAATTCTCCGATGTCGTCGTTCGCAGAAATGCCAGGGACATCGTCGATCACCTGGACTGGTCGGTGTCCGATGACCAGCGCTGGGTGATCCTCGGACCGAACGGCGCAGGCAAGACCACTGTGCTGCAGTTGGCCGACACGCTGCTGCACCCCACGTCCGGCACGGTGTCCATCCTGGGCGAGCGTCTGGGACGAACGGATGTCTTCGAACTGCGCCCGCGGATCGGCTTCGCCTCGTCGGCGATGGCCAAACGCGTTCCCGCCGAGGAGACCGTGCTCGACGTCGTGCTCACCGCGGCGTTCTCCGTGCTCGGTCGCTGGAACGAGGACTACGAGGACATCGACGAGCGCCGCGCTCTGCGCGTCCTCGCGGAGTGGAAGCTCGATGAGCTCGCGGATCGCACATTCGGCACCCTGTCGGATGGCGAGCAGAAGCGGGTGCAGATCGCGCGTGCGGTCATGACCGACCCGGAGCTGCTGCTCCTCGACGAGCCCACCGCGAGCCTCGATCTCGGGGCTCGTGAAGAGCTGCTGATCCTGCTCGGCGGGTACGCCCAGGCGCCGTCGACGCCGGCGATGGTGATGGTGACCCACCACGTCGAGGAGATCCCGATCGGGTTCACCCACGTTCTCCTCCTGCGCGACGGCGGCGTGGTCGCTGCGGGGCCGATCGCGGAGACCCTCACGGCGGAGAATCTCACCGAGACGTTCGGAATGCCCATCGCACTCACGGTCGAGGACGGCCGCTACGCGGCGCGCGCCACGAGGCCCGCTTCCTGAGCGCTTCCCGAGCTTCCGGCGCAGGCCGGCGCACGATTCCACATCGTCGTGTTGAGGCTGGTAGGATGGATCCTTGGTGCGCTCGCACCGCAGACTTTGACCGCGCTGGCAAAATCCAGTGCATCACCCTCAGAGGATCAACATGAAGACTGACATCCACCCCGACTACCGGGCCATCGTGTTCCGCGACCTCGGCTCCGGCGAGACCTTCCTCACCCGTTCGACGAGGACCAGCGACAAGACGATCGAGCTCGACGGTGTGGAGTACCCCGTCATCGACATCGAGATCTCGTCCGCTTCGCACCCGTTCTACACGGGCAAGCAGCGCATCATGGACTCGGCCGGTCGCGTCGAGAAGTTCAACCAGCGCTTCAAGAACTTCGGCGGCACGCCCTCCAGCTGACCGCTCGATTCGGAAAGCCCCGCTTCGGCGGGGCTTTCTTCGTTGTGGTGGCGTTTCGTCTCGCTCCGCCGCTCAACGACCGGGTGACGGGGCTCGCTAGGCTGATCCGGTGAAGATCGCCCGGTTCAGCCACAACGATGTCATCAGATTCGGGATCGTGGACGGCGGTGAGATGGTCGTGCTCGAGGGCGACCCGATGTTCGCCGGCTACGAGACGACGGGGGAGCGCGTGCCGCTCGCGGACATCGCGCTGCTGGCTCCCGTCATCCCGCGCTCGAAGATCGTGTGCGTCGGCCGCAACTATCGCGAGCACGCGGCTGAGCTGGGCAATGAGGTCCCGGTGGAGCCGATGCTCTTCTTCAAGCCRAACACCTCGGTCATCGGCCCCGGTGACACGATCGTGCGCCCGACCCAGTCGACCTTCACGAGCTTCGAGGGCGAGCTCGCCGCGGTGATCGGTCGTGTCGCCAAGAACGTGCCGGCCGCCTCCGCCCTCGACTACGTGTTCGGCTACACGATCGCGAACGACATCACGGCGCGCGATCTGCAGAAGACCGACGGTCAGTGGGCCCGCGCCAAGGGCTTCGACACCTTCTGCCCGCTCGGACCCGCCATCGAGACGGAGTTCGCCTTCGACGACGCCCGTATCGTCACGCGCCAGAACGGCGAGGTGAAGCAGGACGGCCCGATCAGCGACATGATCCACTCGGTCGCCGACATCATCGCCTACGCCTCGGCGGCCTTCACCCTGCTTCCCGGCGACGTCATCCTCACCGGCACGCCCGCAGGCGTCGGCCCGTTCGTCGCGGGCGACGTGATCGAGGTCGAGATCACCGGCCTCGGCATCCTGCGCAACACCGCCAGGGACGCCTGACGAGGTGGTGTCATGACTGACACCGCGGATGCCGCATCCCTGGCGCCGGAGGCGATCGCCGGGGTCCAGCGGCGGACGGTGTGGGTGCTCTCGGTCGGGCAGGTGCTGGGTGGTCTGGCGTTCGGCGCGTCCATTTCGCTCGGCACCGTGCTTGCTGCCGAGGTATCCGGCGACGAAGCCTTCGCGGGGCTCGCCACGGCCGCCATCACCTTCGGCACCGCGGCTTTCGCGGTCCCGCTCGCAGCGTTCGCACGGCGCAGAGGACGCCGCCCGGCGCTCGCGGGCGGGATGGCGGGGGCGCTGGTGGGTGTCCTGCTCGTCATCCTCGCCGCCGGGGTCGGCTCGTTCCCGCTCCTTCTCGTCGCGTTCGGTCTCGTGGGGGCAGCGCAGGCCGCGAACCTGCAGACGAGGTTCGCCGCCGCCGACCTCGCGACCGACGCCACGCGGGGCCGCGACCTCTCGCTCGTGGTCTGGGCCACGACGATCGGCGCCGTGCTCGGCCCGAATCTGACGGGGCCAGGCGAGGCGCTCGGCCACGCGGTGGGGATGCCGCCGTTGACAGGGCCGTTTCTGTTCACGATCGCTGCTCAGCTGCTGGGTGTCGCCCTGTACCTGATCTGGCTGCGTCCAGACCCCCTGGTGCTCGCACAGCGGGTGACGAAGCACGCGGCGACGCCGGGAGCAGCGACGAGGATCGCCAAGCCCGACCAGCCGACGGTCGCGCGCTACGCGATCTTCGCGGTCGCGGCCGCGCACGGGGTCATGGTGTCGATCATGGCGATGACCCCGGTCCACCTGCTGCATCATGGCGCGTCTCTCACCGTGATCGGCCTCACGATCAGCCTGCACGTGGCGGGGATGTTCGCGCTGTCGCCGGTCTTCGGCATCCTGGCCGACAAGCTCGGTCGGGTCGCGACCATCCTGATCGGGCAGGCGCTCCTGGTCGCTGCGCTCGTCACGGCATCTTTCGGGCAGGACTCGACGACCTTCGTCACCGTGGCGCTCGTGCTGCTGGGTCTCGGGTGGAGCGCGACCACGGTCGCCGGCTCCACCCTCTTGACCGAAGCATCCGCCGAAGGTCAGCGCACCAGGCGTCAGGGCCTGAGCGACCTGACGATGAGCCTCGTCGCTGCGATCGGTGCGATCCTGGCGGGCATGATCCTCTCGTGGATCGGCTACGGCGGACTCGCCCTCGTCGTCAGCGTCGCCGTGGTCGCCACGGTCGCGCTGGCGCCGTTCGGTCGCCGCCCCCGCGCCGAACAGCCGCCGCCGGCGGCGGCCTTGGCCGACTGAGCCTGTCGTCGCGGGTCAGCGACCGAGCGCCGCCAGAGCGAGTTCGACGTCTTCGTCGTCATTGAAGACGTGGAAGGCGACGCGGGCGCGTCCCGCTCTGCCGGAGGCGATTATCCCGGCCGTCGTGAGCCTGGCCAGGTCGCAGCCGTCAGGGTCGGCCCACGTCACGATCGCACTCGCGCGCTGCGGCGCGGCCAGCCCCATCCGCTCCCGGAACGACGCACCGAGTCCCGCCGCGTGATCGTGCAGCTCGTGCGGGTCGAGCGATGCGAACAGCGCGAGGGCAGGCTCGGCGCCGACGAACGCCTGCCACGCCGGCGAGACATCGAACCGTCGGGCATTCGACGCGAGGTCCACGTCGTGGCCGTAGCACGACGTCCACGGGTCGTCGCCGGCGTACCAGCCCGCGAACAGGGGAGGCATCTCGGCGGCGAGCCGCTCCGACACCGTGAGGAAGGACACGCCGCGCGGGGCGCAGAGCCACTTGTAGGCGTGGCAGATCAGGGCATCGAAATCGGATGCCGCGACCGGCAGCCATCCGACCGCCTGGGTCGCGTCGCACAGCGTGCGAGCGCCCGCTCGACGCGCAGCCCCGACGATGGCCGCAGCATCCGCCACCGCACCCGTGGCCGACTGCACGATCGAGAACGCGACGAGCGCCGTCTCGGGGCTGATCGACTCGGCCAGCGCCTCCAGGGGGACCGCGCGCACCCGCAGGTCGCGTCCTGCGTGGACGAAGGGGAGGACGATCGACGAGAACTCGCACTCGGGGAGGAGCACCTCGGAACCCTCCGGCAGCGAGGCCGCGATGAGCGCGGCGGCGACCGAGGCCTGGGATCCGATGGCGACGCGGCCGGCGTCGACGCCGACGAGCGCGGCGAAGTGGGCGCGGGTGCGCTCAACCGCCCCCGAGTAGCCGGCCGGGTCAGGGCGACCGCCGAACGCGGCATCGAGGTCGGCGATGAGCGCTGCCCGGCTGGACCGCGTCGGGAGTCCGACGGTGCAGGCGGCGAGGTAGCCGCGGCCGCCGGCGAACTCGTCGCGTGCGGACGCGAGGGTCGAGCGAGCGGCGAGGGTGGGCATGTATCCATGGTCGCCCGGTGCGATACCGCACGTCTAGAACAGGTATCGAATGGAATTCATGCCGAATGCTTATGATAGCGCTATGAGCGATGCGTTCGACCCCGATCTCGAGTTCGACGTGCAGTCGTTGCGCGTGGTGAAGGCCATCGCCGACGAAGGGTCGATCACCGCGGCCGCGGCCGCGCTCGGCTACAGCCAGCCCGCCATCAGCCAGCAGCTCAAGCGCCTCGAGCGCAGCCTGGGCGTGGCGCTCATCGAACGGGTCGGCAGATCGGTGCGCCTCACCGAGGCCGGTCGGATCCTCGCGCGGCACGCACCGGCGGTGACCACGGCGCTGGATGCCGCGGCCGGCGAACTCGCCGAGCTGCGCGGTCTCCGCTCAGGGCGGGTTCGCCTCGTCGGATTCCCGTCGGCGTCGCCGACGGTCGTGCCGCGCCTCCTCGCGGAGCTCGCCGCCCATSACCCCGGTGTCAGCGTCACGTACATCGAAGCCGAGCCGCCCGAGGCCGTGCAGGCCGTGCGCGAGGACCGTGCCGACATCGCCCTGACCTTCAGCTATCCCGGCGATCGCGACGACCCGCATGGCCCGAGCGCGCGTGGCCTCTCGGTGCGCGAGGTGGGCACCGACGACCTGCTCGCCGTGCTCCCGGTGGGGCACCCGGCAGCGGGCGGCGACGGCGTCGACGTGTCAGTGCTGTCAGGGGAGAGGTGGATCGCAGGATGCCCCCGCTGCCGTGGGCACCTGCTCGAGCTGTGTGCGCGCGCCGGGTTCGAGCCGGACATCGCGTTCGAGACCGACAACTTCGTGGCCGTCGAGGGACTCGTCGCGCAGGGGATCGGCGTGGCGACGCTGCCGCGCATGGCCGTCGCATCATTCCCTCAGCTTCCCGGGGTGATCACGCTGCCGCTGCCGCCTGCGGAGGCGCGGACCATCCACGTCGTCACCGCGCACGGCGCGGAGCGCGTGCCCGCCATCCGCGCCACCCTCACCGCGATCGCGGGGCTCCTCACACGCCATCGCGGTCCCTGAGCTTGTCGAAGGGCCGCGGACGCTTCGACAGGCTCAGCGACCGGGTACAAGCTCAGCAACCCCTCCCAGGAGGCGCCCGCGTCCCCCACGTAGACTGGACCGCGATGCCTTCTTCACCCGATTCCCGCACGACCGCTGCGACCGGCGCCGATGTGCGCGTGCGCTTCTGCCCCTCACCGACGGGTCTGCCGCACGTCGGACTGATCCGCACGGTGCTGTTCAACTGGGCCTACGCGCGCCACAACGGCGGCAAGCTCGTGTTCCGCATCGAGGACACCGACTCCGCACGCGACAGCGAGGAGAGCTACCACCAGCTGCTCGACGCGCTGCGTTGGCTGAAGATCGACTGGGACGAGGGCGTCGAGGTCGGCGGACCGCACGCGCCATACCGGCAGTCGCAGCGTCACGACCTCTACCGCGAGGTGCTCGACAAGCTGATCGCCGCGGACGCGGTCTATGAGAGCTACTCGACGGCCGCGGAGATCGACGCCCGCAACGAGGCCAACGGCCGCGCGAAGCAGCTCGGGTACGACAACTTCGACCGTGACCTCACCGACGAGCAGAAGGCCGCGTTCCGCGCCGAGGGCCGCGAGCCCGCGTGGCGGCTCAAAGTCCCCGACCACGACCTCACCTACGTCGACCTGATCCGCGGCGAGGTCACCTTCCCGGCCGGCTCGTTCCCCGACTTCGTGCTCGTGCGCGCGGGCGGCGTGCCGCTGTACCCCTTCGTCAACCCGGTCGACGACGCCCTCATGGGGATCACCCACGTCATCCGCGGCGAAGACCTCATGCCGTCGACCGCGCGCCAGCTCGCGCTGTACAGCGCCCTGGTCGAGGCCGGCGTGACGACGTTCATCCCGCGCTTCGCGCACATGCCGCTCGTCCTCGGCGAGGTGGGCACCAAGAAGCTCTCCAAGCGCGACCCCCAGGCGGACCTCTTCCTGCAGCGCGAGAAGGGCTTCATCCACGAGGGTCTGCTCAACTACCTGTCGCTGCTCGGCTGGTCGATCGGCCCCGACCGCGACGTCTTCTCGCTCGACGAGCTGGTCGCGGCCTTCGACATCGTCGACGTCAACCCGAACCCGGCACGCTTCGACCAGAAGAAGGCCGAGTCGATCAACGGGGACCACATCCGGATGCTGGAGCCCGCGGATTTCGCCGCGCGCATCGTCCGCTGCCTGCACGGAGCCGGTCTGGTCGAGGAGACCCCGACACCGGCGCAGCAGGCGCTGATCGAGGCATCCGCTCCGCTCGTGCAGGAGCGCGTGCAGCTGCTCAGCGAGGTGCCCGGGCTGCTCGGGTTCCTGTTCCGCGAGGACGTGACGTACGACGAGGACGCTCTGGGCACCCTTCCCGCCAACGCTGGCGAGGTGCTCGTCGCCTCGGTCGGGGCGCTCCAGGTCGTGCCCGAGTCGGAGTTCACCGCCGCGGCGATCCAGGACGCGCTGGCCCGCGCCCTCATCGAGGGGCTCGGCCTGAAGCCGCGGGTCGCCTACGGTCCGCTGCGCGTCGCGCTGAGCGGCCGGCGCATCTCGCCGCCGCTGTTCGAGTCGATGGAACTGCTCGGCAAGGCCGAGTCGGTCAGGCGCCTCGGCGCGCTGGTGGATCGGCGCGGATGACGCGCTCGGTTTGATCGAAGGCCCGCCGTCGTCTAGACTTGATCTTCGGCACGACTCCGGTCGAACGCCTTGGGGTATGGTGTAATTGGCAACACGGAGGTTTCTGGTACCTTTGTTCTTGGTTCGAGTCCAGGTACCCCAGCAGTGAAATCCGCAAATATCCCCGCGCGGGCATGCGCGGGGTTTTTTGCGTTCCGGCCCCGACGGGCCTCGCTCCTTCGACGACCAGCGAGCCGCTGCGGATCGCGATCGTGACCTGGATCGAGCAGACCTGCCACCGTCGACGCCGAAAGGCCGCCCTCGGCCGTTGACCCCACTCGTGCAGCAGACCCTTATGCTCAGGCCAGGGGGTCATGATGAAGAGACGCGGGGTCTGGAGCAGGGTGAAGCGGATCTTCTTTGGTCGGCCCGTGACTCACGCGGAGCAGCAGGCTGCCCGCAGGAATGCCATGCGTGAGCCCAACAGCGACGCTGCGCTCAACATGCATAGCTCGCGGTTCAACGGAATGGGCAACTCCCGCTAGGACCTGGGGGAGGTGATCGATCACGTCATAATCCAGGCGGCGGTCCACGCCGCCCAGACTGCGGGAACGATGTGGTCCCTCTCGGCGGTCAGCAGCAAGGACGAGGGTCCGGCCGCGAGCACGACCTTCCCCGTTGAAGAAGTAGGCGGTGGCGCGGCTCCCGGGCGCACCCGGCCCAGGTGCAGGTAGCCTCGATCACGAGGCCAGTGCGACCGAGGGAGCAACCATGACCAGCACGCCGACCAACCTCCTCGAGGACCTCGAGCCGGTGGTGGCCGAGAACCTCGACCGCCACCTCTCGATGGCGCAGGAGTGGCATCCCCACGACTACATCCCGTGGAGCCAGGGCCGCGACTTCGCGCTCCTCGGCGGCGAGGACTGGGCGCCCGAGCAGTCGCAGCTATCCGAGACGGCCAAGGCCGCGATGTTCACCAACCTGCTCACCGAGGACAACCTGCCGTCCTACCATCGCGAGATCGCGACCCGCTTCGGCCGCGACGGCGCGTGGGGCACTTGGGTCGGCCGCTGGACCGCGGAGGAGAACCGGCACGGCATCGCGATGCGCGACTACCTCGTCGTCACCCGCGGCGTCGACCCGGTCGAGCTCGAGCGGGCCCGGATGGACTACATGACCTCGGGCTACGACTCCGGCGAAAAGTCCGTGCTCGAGGCAGTGACCTACGTGTCCTTCCAGGAGCTCGCGACGCGGGTGTCCCACCGCAACACCGGCAAGGTCACCGGAGACCCGATCGCGGACCGGATGCTCGCCCGGATCTCCAAGGACGAGAACCTCCACATGATCTTCTACCGCAACATCGTCTCCGCGGCGCTGGAGATCGCGCCCGACGCGACGATGCAGGCGATCGCCAAGGAGGTCATCGGCTTCGAGATGCCCGGCGCCACGATGGCGGGCTTCCGGCGCAGCTCGATGATGATCGCAAAGGCCGGGATCTACGACCTGCGCCTCCACTATGACGACGTGATCATGCCGGTGCTGCGGCACTGGCGCGTCCTGGACCGCACCGACTTCGGACCGGAGGGCGAGCAGGCCCGCGAGCAGCTGGCGGCATTCCTCCAGGGGCTCGACGCCCAGGCGACCAAGTTCGTCGACCGCCGCGAGGAGAACCGGGCCAGGGTGGCCGCGCGCGACGACGGGGTGCAGCAGGACATCGTCGCCTCCTGAGCCGAACGAGCCGGGCGAGGACGGGCACTGCCGGGCGGCGGTGCGCGAGCGCCACAACCGCGGCGGCATCGGGCAGATGCCGTCTGATGCCGGATCCGGCCGGACGCGCATAATGGGGGCATGCCCACCGAGCGGGACACCGGGGTCGACGAACTCGCCGAACTCCGTCGTCGCGCCTACGGTCCGCATGCCGACATCGCGACCGATCCGGAGGCGCAGGCGCGACTGCACGAACTCGAGGCTCTCGAGCGCGAGACGCGCTCCACCCACGAGTTCTCCGGCCCAGTGGAGACCGCTTCGGAGGAGGTGATCCCCGCCCGCACGGCGCCTTCCATCGAGGCGCCGGCCGCAGTCGCGGCGGATCCGGCGGCTCCGCCGGCCGAATCCGTCGCTCCATCGAGTGCGACCGAGGCGCCGAGCGAGGTCGGCARCACCCGCCTGCTCCACACGGCGCGGAAACGGATGCCGTGGCTCATCGCCGTGGTCGCCGGGGCTGTCGCGCTCGTCGCCGTCATCGCACTCGTCGTGGGCGAGTTCTCGCGGCCGAACCCGGAGGTGAGCCTGCCGGCCCGAACGCTGCCGTCGACGGTGGGGAAGCCCGATCTCTCCGAGTCGATGCGCCAGGTCTGGGGCATCCCGGATGCGCCGCTCATCTACCGCGGCACTCTCGGCCGGCTCAATCTGTGGACGACGACGGACGGGTCCGAGTGGGACTGCGTCCTGCTGTCGATGCAGGCGCAGATCTATCGCGCGTCGTGCGCCCACCGGCCGCTGCCTGCCATGGTCGACTTCGTCACCGAGAACGCCACCTTCCCGCCGGAGAGTCTCGACCCGCCGATTCCGGTCGGCTCGTTCCTGCGCTTCGTGTGGGAGGGAGACATGCTCAACGTCTATGTCGCGCGGCTTGCCGAGGATGAGGCGCTGCGGGCTCTGCCGGCTCGCTGACATCGGCGGTCAGCCGTCGATGACCTCGACGAACGCTTCCCGGCCGAGCGCGGCATACGGCGGATTGTCGTCGCTGTGCATCAGCAGCATGAGTGCGACCGCCATCGCCCAGGCCCGCGCCCGGACCCATGTCGCCGGTTCCCGACTCGGGGTCGTCGCCGTCGCCGAGGCGGAGGTGAACCGATCCCGGCCGACCCGGTCGAAGGCGAGCCACGCCAAGGCGAGATCGTAGGCCGGGTCGCCAGCGGTCACGTCGCCGAAGTCGATGATCCCGGTCAGCCGGGGTCCCTGTGCGATGAGGTTCCCCGGGTGCAGATCGCCGTGGATCCACACCGGAGGTCCATCCCAGGGTGCGGCGGAGAGACCGTCCGCCCAGACGGATGCCGCGGCATCCGCCTCCGCGTCGCTCAGGGCACCGGCGGCATGCAGGTGCGCGAGGCGCTCCTGGACCGCCGCAGTCCGCTCGACGAGGGGCAGGCCCCGGAACGGGTTCACCGGAAAGTCGGCGGGTGCCGGGACATGGAGCACCGCGAGGGCGGCGGCGATGGGCTCGGCCCACCCCGTGCGCTCGGCGCGCGGAACCTCGATGCCGCGCGACCCCTCGATCCAGGGCACGACAGACCATGCCCAGGGGTAGCCTGCCCCCGCCGCACCGCGCACGACCGGAGCCGGCACGTGCAGTCCGGTGGGCTCGATCAGCGCGGCGAGGGCGGGCAGCACCCGCTGCTCGTTCAGGACGAGGGGCGCGGCGATCGCGCGACGGGGCAGCCGCACCGCCCAGTGCTCGCCGAGGCGCCAGACCGAGCAGTCCCAGCCGTCAGCGGCATGCGCGATCGACAGGGTCGCGGCATCCGGAATCGCCCCCGCCTGCGCGGTCACCAGCGCGCGCACGAGCGCCTCGTCGATCACGAGCTCGGCTCCAGGCTTGTCGGCCATGGATCGACGCTATCGGTCGGCGTCGGCAGCGCGCAGGGCGGATTGATCCACCGAATCGAGTCTTGTTTTGTGTTGGTTTGTATTGTAATGTGTGGGAATCCTCGAAAGGATCCCACATGTACGCAACGGAGCGGCAAGAGCTGATCGAACAGCTCCTCGCTGGCGAGGGCCGGGTGAGCGTCGTCGAACTGGCACACCGGTTCGCAGTGACCACCGAGACGGTGCGCCGCGACCTCGACCAGCTCGAGGCGCAGGGCAATCTGCGGCGCGTCCACGGCGGCGCCGTCCCGCGCGATCGGGCGAGCACCACGGAGCCGTCCATCCCGCAGCGCCTCGAGCGACACGGTCCGGCCAAAGCCGCCATCGGCATTCGAGCGCTCGACGCGATCCCCGAGACATTCCGCGGCTCGGTCTTCCTCGACGCGGGCACCACCACCGCGGCCGTGGCCGCCCAGCTCGCCCCCCGCCTCTCGGCAGCGCCGATTGAGGTCGTCACCCACGCGTTGACCCTGGCGCACACGCTGACCGATGTGCCGAACCCTTCCCTCACCGTCATCGGCGGACGCGTCCGCGCCCTCACCGCCGCCGCGGTAGGCGCCGACACTGTGCGGGCCATCGAGGGCCTGCGCCCGGATGTGGCCTTCGTGGGCACGAACGGCGTCTCGGCCGGCTTCGGGCTGAGCACCCCCGACCCCGACGAGGCGGCGGTCAAGCGCGCGATCGTGCGCTCGGCCCGCCGGGTCGTCGTCGTGGCCGACTCCGACAAGCTCGGCCGCGAACTGCTCGTGAGCTTCGCAGAGCTCGCCGACATCGACGTCCTCGTGACGGATGCCGCGCCCGACGACGAACTGGCGGCCGCGCTCRCCGACGCCGGTGTGGAGGTGTGGCTCGCATGATCGTGACCCTGACGGCCAACCCGTCGCTCGACCGGACGATCACCCTCGCCGACGCGCTGGTGCCCGGAGAGGTGCAGTCCGCTCTGTCGGCCCGGGAGGATGCCGGCGGCAAGGGCATCAACGTCGCCCGCGTGGTCGCAGCGGCCGGCGTGGACACCCTGGCTGTGCTTCCGCTCGCGGACGACGATCCGTTCGACGCGGCGCTGCGCGCTGCGCGCGTGCCGGCGCAGCGCGTGCCGATCCACGGTCATGTGCGGGCCAACGTCACCATCACCGACCCGAACGGCATCACGACCAAGCTCAACCTTCCGGGTGCCGAACTGTCCGAGAGCGACGCGCAGGCGACGATCGACGCCGTCGTGGCCGCATCCGATGGAGCGGCATGGCTCGTGCTCGCCGGCTCGCTGCCGCCCGGCGCACCCGACGGGTTCTACGTCGATCTCATCCGCGCCGTCCGATCCCGATGGGGGAGCGCGGCGCCCCGCATCGCCGTCGACACCTCCGGGGCGGCGCTCGCCGCCGTCGTCGCGCGCGCCCGGCCCGACCTCATCAAGCCCAACGACGAAGAGCTCGCCGAGCTCGTCGGCACGGCACTCGACGAAGCGGCGGATGCCGCAGCCGTTCTGGCCGTCGCGCGCCGGCTGGTTCCGGCCCAGGTGGGCGCTGCGCTCGTCACCCTCGGCTCGCGGGGCGCCGTGCTCGTCACCGCCGACGGAGCGTGGGCCGGGGTGCCTCCGCGGATCCGCGTCACCAGCACGGTCGGCGCGGGTGACAGCTCGCTCGCCGGCTACCTGCTCGCCGACGTCGCCCTCGCGACGCCCGAGGAGAGGCTGCGCCGCTCGATCCGCTACGGCGCGGCCGCGGCATCCCTCCCCGGCACCCAAGCTCCCTCGCCCCACGACCTGCCGCCCGGCGAGGTCGTCATCACGACCCTCGCCTGAGATCCGCACCACGACCATAGGAGGTCACTGTGTCCACCATCACCCCAGAGCTCGTCAGTCTCGACGTCGGGCTCGGCGCTGACAAGGCGGCCGTCATCAAGGCGCTCGCCGCCCGCGTCGTCGCGCAGGGCCGCGCGACCGATGCCAACGCCCTCTTCGAAGACGCCTGGGCGCGCGAGCAGAAGGACGAGACCGGCCTGCCCGGCGGCATCGCCATCCCGCACGCGAAGAGCGCCGCGGTCACGCAGGCGTCCCTCGCCTTCGCCCGGCTGAAGCCCGGCGTCGACTTCGGCGCATCGGACGGCCCCGCCGACCTGGTCTTCCTCATCGCCGCGCCCGAGGGCGCGGCCGAGGCCCACCTCGCCGTGCTGTCGAAGCTCGCCCGCAGCCTCATGCAGGACGACTTCACCGGCGGACTGCGCGCAGCCCGGACTCCGGCCGACGTCGTCGCGATCGTGAATGCCGCGATCGGCGAGGGAGAGGCCCCGGCACCCGTGGCTGCGCCGACCGCACCCGCCGCTGTCACAACCGCCGCGGGCCTCACTGTCGACGGTCGTCCGGCGCGCATCGTCGCGGTCACCTCATGCGCGACCGGCATCGCGCACACGTTCATGGCAGCCGATGCCCTCACCGCCGCGGGCAAGAAGAGCGGCATCGACCTGGTGGTCGAGCCGCAGGGGTCGAGCGGCTACAAGGCTCTTCCGCAGTCCGTCATCGACGGCGCCGACGCCGTCATATTCGCGACGGATGTCGACGTGCGCGAGCTGCAGCGCTTCTCCGGCAAGCCCGTGGTCCGGTCGGGGGTCAAGCGCGGCATCGAGAAGCCGAACGAGCTCATCGCGGAGGCCGTCGCCGCCGCCAACAACCCGAACGCGACCCGCGTCACGGCGGCAGCGGCCGCCTCATCGGCGCAGGCCTCGGACGACAACGTCGGATGGGGCGTGCGCATCCAGCGGATCCTCCTCACCGGCGTGAGCTACATGATCCCGTTCGTGGCGGGCGGCGGTCTGCTGATCGCCCTGGGCTTCCTCCTCGGCGGCTACCAGGTCGGCGACGACGCGAAGACCGTCATCGTCGACAACGCGCTGTGGGATCTTCCCCCGGGCGGGCTCGGCCAGTACCTCGGCTCGGTCGCGTTCATCATCGGTGTGACGTCGATGGGCTTCCTCGTCTCGGCGCTGGCCGGCTACATCGCCTTCGCGATCGCCGACCGGCCGGGCATCGCCCCCGGCTTCGTCGCCGGAGCGATCGCAGTCATCATGAACGCGGGCTTCATCGGCGGCATCGTCGGCGGTCTGCTGGCCGGTGTGGCGGCCTGGTGGCTCGCGAGCCTGCCCGCCCCGCGCTGGCTGCGAGGCCTGATGCCGGTCGTGATCATTCCGCTGCTCGCGGGGATCTTCGCCTCGGGCCTGCTGGTGCTGTTCCTCGGCCGTCCGATCGCGACCCTCATGGAGTGGCTGACGGTCTGGCTCAACGACCTCGCCGGCACCGCCGGGATCGTCGTGGTCGGCATCGTCCTCGGCCTCATGATGTGCTTCGACCTCGGCGGGCCCGTCAACAAGGTCGCCTACGCCTTCGCGGTCGCAGGCCTTGCCTCGGGATCGCAGGAGAACCCCACGCCGTACCTCATCATGGCCGCCGTCATGTGCGCCGGCATGGTGCCCCCGCTCGCCATGGCACTGGCCTCGACGGTGCTCGCGCGCAACCTGTTCCCGCCGGTCGAGCGCGAGAACGGCAAGGCCGCATGGCTCCTCGGTGCCGCGTTCATCAGTGAGGGCGCGATCCCCTTCGCGGCGGCCGACCCGCTGCGCGTCATCCCGGCGTCGATGGTCGGCGGTGCCGTCACCGGTGCGCTGAGCATGGCGTTCGGCGTGCAGTCGCTCGCACCGCACGGCGGCATCTTCGTCCTCTTCGCGATCAACCCGATCTGGGGCTTCCTCGTGGCGCTCGTGGCCGGTACCGTCGTCTCTGCGCTCCTTGTCGTCGCCCTCAAGCGATTCTGGGGACGCAAGGAGCTCGAGGCCGCCGAGCACGACTTCGCCGCGGTGGCCGTTCCCGCCTGATCGACATCGGATACCGAGGAGAACTCACATGGCAGAACGCCAGGCCACCATCGCCAGCAGCTCCGGGCTGCACGCCCGCCCCGCCAAGCTGTTCGTGACGGCCGTGCAGGAGAAGAAGATCCCGATCACCATCGCGGTAGAAGGCGGGGCCGACCTCAACGCCGGCAGCATCCTCTCCCTCATGGGACTCGGCGCATCCAAGGGCACCGTCGTCACACTCAAGTCGGACGCAGAGGGTGCCGACGCCGCGCTCGACGACCTGGTGAAGCTGCTCGAGACCGACCTCGACGCACAGTGATCTGAGTTCGAGGCGACGCCTCGATGACGGCAGACGGATGCCGCGGGCCCGACCGGCCCGCGGCATCCGTCGTTCCTGGCGCCTTGTCGGAACGAGCGCGCTACAGGTCGGTCGACTCGGCGGGCTCGAGCTCGAGGAACTCGCCGCCGCCCTGCTCGACCGCCCACTTCAGACGCGCCCGGCCCATGCCGCGCCCGATGACGGAGAGCGTCATGTCGTGCGTGGCGAAGGCCTGCCGCGGTGCGACGGCGAGGACGAAGTCCATCGCCTCGCCGATCTTGAGCCACGGCGCGCCGACCGGTGCGGCCAGCAGTTTGACGTGGGCGCCCTCCGGCACGGCGTACGAGTCGCCCGGATAGTAGAAGTCCCCGTCGACCAGCACTCCGACGTTGTCGACGACCGGGATCGATTCGTGGATGACGCTGTGCGTCCCGCCGAAGAACTCCAGTGTGAAGGGCTCGACGGTCACCGTGTCGCCGGGGTGCACGACGGTGATGTGGTAGCCCGCCGCGGCCGCGGCGACACCTTCGGGGGCGTAGATCGGCACATCGGGCGCGTACTCGAGGATGCGGTCCAGGTGGTCGGGCGTCCAGTGGTCCGGATGCTCGTGCGTGATCACGACCGCGACGACATCGGCCAGGTCGGCCAGGGGGAGCGTGAACGAGCCGGGATCGATCACCAGCTTCCTGCCCTGGTCGGTGAGTGTGAGGGCGGCGTGTTCGAACTTGGTCACTCGCATGCCTCGAGTCAACCTGCCTGAAGGGCCGGCGGCAAGCGCGGTCGCCCGCGGTCGTCTCGATTTTGTCGGGATGCCGCAGGCATGGCATAATCGAACGGTTGCGTGAACGGCCCCATCGTATAGTGGCCTAGTACGCCGCCCTCTCACGGCGGTAACGCGGGTTCGAATCCCGCTGGGGTCACCAACATGAAAACCTCCGGATTCCCGGGGGTTTTCTTCTTTTTCCGGGCAGAATCGCAGCATGGACCTGAACGAGATCGTCCACGCCGTTCGCGCTCTCGATGGGGTGCTCGTGCTCGCCCCGGATGCCGGGAGCGATTTCCCGGAGATCTCCTGGGGCGACTTCTTCTTCTACTACGCACCCGACGGCGAAGTGCCGCTGAACACCCAGCCGTTCGCKACCATCGTGACGAAGGACTATCCCGACGATGAAGCCTCGGACCTCGACGGTGTGGGGCGCTGGCGCGTGAACATCCATGTCGGTCAGGCGAAGCTCGCCACCCTGACCGAAGGCGGATCGACCGATCTCGCTGAGGCCGACGTCCTCCTCGTGCATCCGGTCTACGGCGCGTTCGGGTGGGTGTGCGTCGTCAATCCGGGCGAGCGGACCGAAGCCGCCGTGCAGCAGCTGCTCCGGGACGCGCACGAGGATGCCCGGCGCCGTTTCGCGCGCCGCGCGGGGAGCTGACGACAGGCGCCGGCTCCCCGGCGCTCACGGCCCGTCGCTTCCGGTCGGCGGCGCCGAGTCCGCGTCGGGCGTCGCGACCGGCGCGACCGGCGTGCGCCGCTGCGTCCGACGGCGGCGGATCGCCCGCACGATCCACCAGACGATCAGTGCGGCGAGCCCGACCACGACGATCCACGGGATGAGGAATCCGAAGGCGATCACGATCCCGTTGAGGGTCGCTACGAGGCCGTTCCACCCGGCGATCAGTCCGTCGGTGAATCCGGCCGGGTCGGCCTCGACCGGTTCGGTGACCGGCACGAGCGTGACGGTCAGGGTCGACATCGCGACCTGCCCCTCGAAGTACTCGAGCTGCTGCTGGTACGACTCGAGGGTGGCCTGGCGCTCCGCGAGCGCCGCCTCGACCGCGATGAGATCCGCGACGCTCGCCGCCTGCGACATCAGCTCGGTGAGCCGATCGACGGACGCCTGCGCGGCTTCGGTGCGGGCTCGCAGGTCGACGGTCTGCTGCGTGACGTCCTGTCGGCTGATCGAGGATGCCGTGACCTCGCCGAGTTCGGACAGATCGTCCACGACGGCGGAGAGCTGATCGGCGGGCACCCGGATCGTCACCCACGCCCCATCGGGGGACGGGTAGGTGTCGTACGCGATCCCCGTTTTCGGGTCGACCGGGATCGGCTGACCGGCCTGCCCGACGCTCATCGATTCCACATAGCCGTCGTGGGCGGTGGCCGCATCCGCGACCTGGTGCGCGGCGGCGGTGACATCGTCGACGATCACGGTGGCCGAGGCCGTCGTGATGACCTCCCGGTCGGGCGCGGCGGAGTCGAGCGCCCCGAGCGCGCCTCCGCCGGAGTCGGCGGCGCCGGATGCCGAGTCCCGCACGGACTCTTCTGTCATGCCGAGGTCGGGATTGCCCGAGCCGTCCCACGCCACGGGGGCGTCGGGCGCGGAACCGGCCTCGGTGCTCGCGCCGCCGGAGACGAGCGTCGACATCGTCGGCGCGATCGCGGCCGCGACGACGATCACGACGGCGGCTGCGGCGGATGCGATCCAGATCCGGGTGCGCCGGGTCCGGTGGGCACCGCGCTCCTTCGCGATCGCCGCGAACAGCGTGCCCTCGATCTTCTCGATGCGGTCGTCCGCCAGTTCTGGAAGCTGCGGACCGTCGTCCCGAGGGTCGTCGGATGCGGTGTTCATGTGCTCTCCTTCACAGAGGTCCGCAGGCGCGTGCGGATGCGGGAGAGACGATTGCGCACGACCCCGTGGGCGACGCCGAGCTCTTCGGCGGCCGCCTGGTAGCCGTAGCCCTCAGCGGCGCAGAGCCGGAAGATCTCGCGGTCCAGTGTGCTGAGGCCCRACACTTCGCGCAGGATGCGCGCGACGAGCTGGCCGTCGATCACCTGCTGCTCGACATCCACCGTCGCCGGAAGCGTCTCGTCGGCAATGCCCGCGGTGCGCTCCCGGTCGCGCCGCTGGCGGCGGATCCGATTCGCGGCCTGCAGCCGGCAGATCGTGGCGAGCCAGGGCAGCAGCGAGTCGCCGGCGAGCTCGAAGCCCGCGAGCTTGCGCCACGCCACGAGGAACGTCTCCTGGGTCACGTCTTCGGCGTCGGACGCGTTGCCCAAGAGTCCGTGCGCAATCCAGTACACCGGCCGCACATAGGCGCGGTACAGCGCCCGGAAGGCAACCTCGCTGCCATCCGCCGCCGCGCGCACCAGCGTCGCGTCCGTCGTGTCGTTCTCGCCCATCTGCCGTCCGTCCACCTGAKGTCGGGCTCATTGTCTCTCACCGGGGAAG
>NZ_JBFUFC010000039.1:0-24427 GCF_056403635.1 Microbacterium sp. P2_F9
GGTCCGCCGTGAAGGTGTGCGATGGCCATGTATTCCTCCTGGCGCTCAGCCTAGACCGCAGTGAGCGACGGATCGGGATGCCGCGACGAGGACGGGCAGGCTATGCCGCCGGGTTGTAGCCGCGGAGCTGTCCGTCGGGGGTGGCGAGCAGGGTCACGAGGGTGCAGTCCTTATGGCCGAGACCACGTGCGGTGAGCTCCTCGAGCTGCGCGAGCGCAAGCTGCGCCGCCGGCAGGTGCACGCCCGTCGCCTCCCCGGCCTGCACCGCGAGGCCGCAGTCCTTGCGGGCGAGGTCCACCGAGAAGGTCGCGTCGAAGTTGCGGTTCGCGGCCGCCTTCTCCACCACGCCGGGGACGGGGTACCAGGTGCGCTGCGGCCAGGAGGATCCGGACGACACGTTCGCGACCTCCCAGAACACCTGCGGGTCCAGGCCGAGCTGCTCGGCGAGCTGCGATCCCTCGGCGACGGCCATCACCCCGATGAACAGCATCATGTTGTTGACGAGCTTGGCCGCGATCCCGGCGGTCGCAGCGCCGCATGAGATGACCGACCCCGCCATCGGCTCGACGATGGCCCGAACCCGCGCGACATCCTCCTCCCGCCCGCCGAGCATGAAGGTCAGCGTGTGCGCCTCCGCCCCGGCGGTGCCGCCGGAGATCGGCGCATCGACGAACACGAAGCCACGGGCATCCGATTCCGCATGGCACCACCGCGAGGTGTCGATGTCGACCGTCGAGGTGTCCAGCAGCAGCGTACCGGGGACGGCGTGCGCCCAGATCCCGTCGGGGCCGTCGAACACCGCGCGCACGTGCTGCGGCATCGGCAGCGACGTGAAGCAGACATCGGCGCCGTCGAGCGCCTCGCGGATCGAGCCCACGATCGTGACACCGCGGGATGCCGCAGCCTCGGCGGCCGCCGGGTTGAGGTCGACCCCGCGCACAGTGTGCCCTGCCGAGACGAGGTGGGCCGACATCGGCGCCCCCATGTGGCCGAGTCCGATCCAGGCGATCGTGGACATGTCAGTGCTCCCTGCGTCGTCGACGGTGACTTCCACTCCACGATAGGCGGCAATGCACGCGGGCGCGCGGGCGGCCGACCCCCAGGGACCGTCCAATAGAATCAGGCCAGTGAAGCCCTTCCTGCTCCTTGCCACCCGCTCCGAGGACGGACCGGCCGACGAGGAGTACGCGCTGTTCCTCCGCTACAGCGGTCTCGACGAGCGCGACCTCGTGCGCGTGCGCCTGGAGGCCACGCCGCTGCCGGCCGTGGACCTCGACGACTACTCCGGGATCTTCGTCGGCGGCGGACCCTTCAACGCCTCCGATCCGTATGCGAACAAGTCCCCCGTGCAGCGCCGCGTCGAGGCGGAGTTCCAGACGCTGCTCGACGAGGTCGTCGCCCGCGACTTCCCCTTCCTCGGCGCCTGCTACGGCATCGGCACGCTCGGCGTGCACCAGGGCGCGGTCATCGACCGCACGTACCGTGAGCCGATCAGCGTCGTCGAACTCTCCCGCACCGAGGCCGGGGCATCCGATCCCCTGCTGTCCGACGTCCCGGACAGCTTCACGGCGTTCGTCGGTCACAAGGAGGCCGTGACGGTCCTCCCCCGGTCGGCGACGCTGCTGGCTTCGGGCGAGGCGTGTCCGGTGCAGATGTTCCGGGTCGGGACCAACGTCTACGCGACGCAGTTCCATCCCGAACTCGACGTCGACGGCATCACGACGCGCATCCACGCGTACGCCGGCCACGGCTACTTCGCGCCCGACGAGCTCTCGTCGACCCTGGCCGCCGTGCACCGCCTTCCGGTCACGCACACGGGCAGCATCCTGCGGGCGTTCGCCCAGCGCTACGCGCGCTGACCGACCCGCCGCAGCGAAGCGCCCCGCCTCACAGCATCGGCGGGGTGTGCCAGATCCTGTCGATGTAGTCGCGGATCGAGCGGTCGGACGAGAAGAACCCCGAGCGGGCGACGTTGAGGATCGCGGAGCGCGTCCACGCGTCCTGATCGGCGTACGCGGCGTCTACCTTCGCCTGCGCCTCGATGTAGGTCGCGTAGTCGGCGAGCACCATGAACCGGTCGTCGTACAGGAGGTTGGAGATGACCGGCTCGAACACCGAACGATCGCCGTCCGAGAACGCGCCCGACGCGATCATGTCCATCGCGCGGCGCAGGCTGTCGTCGGACTGGTAGTAGTCCGCGGGCCGATACCCCTTCGCCCAGAGGTCTTCGACCTCGGGCTCGGTCATTCCGAAGAGGAAGAAGTGCTCGTCGCCGACGAGCTGGCGGATCTCGACGTTGGCACCGTCATCCGTCCCGATCGTGAGGGCGCCGTTGAGTGCGAACTTCATGTTGCCGGTGCCGGACGCCTCCTTGCCGGCGAGCGAGATCTGCTCGGAGAGGTCGGCCGCGGGCACGAGCCGCTCGGCGAGCGTCACGTTGTAGTTCGGCGGGAAGAGCACCTTCAGGCGGCCCTCGACCCGCGGGTCGTCGTTGACGACCGAACCGACGGCGTTGATGAGGTGGATGATGCGCTTGGCGTTCACGTAGCCGGGCGCCGCCTTCGCACCGAAGACGAACGTGCGGGGCTGGATCTCGGATGCCGCGACCCGCCCTGACACGACGCCCTCGTAGAGCGTCACGATGTGCAGGAGCTTGAGCATCTGCCGCTTGTACTCGTGGAGGCGCTTGACCATGACGTCGAGCATGTGGTCCTCGGCGAGCTCGAACCCGTCGCGGGCGCGCAGCACATCGGCGAGCCGGGTCTTGTTGGCCGTCTTGACGGCGGCGAATCGCTCGCGGAACTCGGGGTCTTCGGCGAAGGCCTCGAGCCCGCGCAGCCGTTCGAGATCGACGGTCCAGCCGGCCCCGAGCGTCTCGGTGATGAGCGACGCGAGGCCCGGGTTCGCGAGCCGCACGAACCGGCGAGGCGTGACGCCGTTGGTGACGTTCGTGAACTTGCCCGGGAAGAACTCGTCGAAGTCGGGCAGCACCTTGTCGCGCAGCAGCTGGGAGTGGAGCTCTGCGACGCCGTTGACCTTCGAGCCGGCGACGGTGGCGAGGTACGCCATCCGCACCGAGCGGTAGGGGTGCTCGCCGATGATCGACATGTCGCGGATGCGCAGCTCGTCGTCGCCGAATCGCTCGCGCACCTCGTCGAGGAAGTCGTCGTTGATCTTGTAGATGATCTCGAGGTGGCGGGGCAGCAGCCGGCCGAGCAGGTCGACCGACCACACCTCGAGGGCCTCGGGAAGAAGCGTGTGGCAGGTGTACGCGAAGCACTTCTGCGTGATCGCCCACGCGGCATCCCAGTCCATCTTCTTCTCGTCGGTGAGCACGCGCATGAGCTCGGGGACGGCGATGACGGGGTGCGTGTCGTTGAGCTGGAAGATCACCCGGTCGGGAAGCGTCGTGAGGTCGAAGTCCGGGGTGAGCTGCGAGCTGAGGAAGTCGGCGATCGACGCGGCGACGAAGAAGTACTGCTGCTGCAGGCGCAGCTCCTTGCCCTGGGGAGTCGAGTCCTCGGGGTACAGCACCTTCGAGATGTTCTCGGCGTAGGTCTGCGCGCGAACGGCCTCTTCGTAGTCGCCCGAGTTGAAGACGCGCAGATCGAACGAGTCGGTCGCGACCGCGCGCCACAGCCGGAGGGTGTTGACGCGGCCGTTGTGGTAACCGGGAACCATGTAGTTGTAGGGCACGGCCTTGACGTTCCAGCCCGGGATCCAGCGGTTGCGGGTCACGCCCTCGTCTTCGTAGTGCTCGGTGTGGCCGCCGAACGAGATCATCTGGGCGGCTTCGGGGTGCGGGAACTCCCACGGCGAGCCGAGTGTGAGCCACGCGTCGGGCTGCTCGACCTGCTGGCCGCCCTCGAAGGTCTGGCGGAAGATGCCGTATTCATAGCGGATGCCGTAGCCGATGCTCGGGACGCTCATGGTCGCGAGCGAATCGATGAAGCACGCCGCGAGCCGCCCGAGGCCGCCGTTGCCGAGCCCCGGTTCGACCTCCTGCTGCCGCAGCTCTTCGATGTCGATGCCGCACGCGGCCATCGCCTCGGTCGCGATGTCGGTGAGGCGTGACGCGAGCAGGTTGTTGTCGAGCTGGCGGCCGAGCAGGTACTCGGCGGACAGGTAGCAGACGCCCTTGGCCTGGGCCACACGCTGACGGCGCTGGTCTTCGAGCCAGCGCGCCATGAGGTAGTCGCGCACCGTGTACGCGAGCGCCAGGTAGCGGTCGTTCGCGCTGGACGATGACAGCGCGACGCCCTGCTCGAAGTTGAGGTTCTGCAGGAACTCCTTGACGAACCCATCGACGCTGGCGGGCGGTGCCGTCACCGGGGCGAGAGCGAGCGGATGCGTCGCGMCGATGAGGCTGGTCGAGGCAGTGGCAGCGGCTTTGTTGTCTTCGGGCACCCTACGACGTTACCGAATGTTGTTCGGCTCTTACCTCCGAACGGGGTCTGAGGGGCGAGAGTTTACATCGTCGTCACTTCTCCGTCGGTTGCGCCCCGTCACCCGATGACTCGGAAAACGGATGCCTCGCCCTCCGAGCGCCGCCACGCAACTCACCCGCCGCAACCGGAATCGCGTTGACCACCCCAAAAACTGGACTCAACCTGAGCAAAAGGCAAGTCTGCGCCGCCTTCGCGCTTGGTACGCTCACCACTTGGCTGGCGGCATTTCACGGGGCTCGTCAGACTGGGGGCTAGTCAGACTGGGGGCTCAACGGCCGGGTGTGGGGACCCGGCCGTTGAGCGGGCACGTGCTCAAGTGAGTGTCGCAGCGCCAGTCTCAGCCCTGAACGACACGGAAGACGGATGCCTCGCCCGCAGGCGCGTCGCCTCCGGTCGCTGAGCCCGTCGAAGCGTCGCCGGCGAGACCCGGCCCCAGCCCGAGGTCGACGAACACGATCCGGCCCCCAAGCTCGGGCCCTCTCCCCCGCGCGAGCCCGGCCTTGACCGCGCCGAAGGTCACCGTGACGTCCGCCGGCAGCACCACGTCGTCGGCCGTGAGGCCGGTGTCGGGGTGGAGTCCGCTCGGCAGATCGACCGCGATCACCCGCGTGCGTGCGGCGCGCACCGCGGGGAGGAGCGCCTCGACGGCTTGGCGGGCCGCGCCGCGCAGCGCCGGGTCGCCGGCTGTGCCGATCCCGAGGATGCCGTCGATCACGAGGTCGTAGTCCCCGACGGCCTCGACGACCCGCGCTCCCGCCGCGGTGGCCGCGGCGAGGCCGCGCTCGTGCACGCGGGAGCCCACGCACAGCAGCGCAACGTCGACGGTGTCGGCGAGCGCTGCCGCGGCCAGCAGAGCGTCGCCGCCGTTGTCCCCGGAGCCCGCCAGCACGAGGATGCGCGGCGAGCCGGTCGCTGAGCTCGGCCCGGTCGCTGACCCGCTTCCAGTCGCTGAGCCGCTTCCGGTCGCTGAGCTTGTCGAAGCGCCCGAAATCTCCTCGCTGATCACCGCGGCGAGGGCCGCCGCTGCGCGATCCATGAGCGGCTCGCCCGCGGCGAGCAGCGGTCGCTCCGCCGCCCGCACCTGGTCGGCCGCGTAAGCCGGCACCACCTCAGTCATTGCCGCCCGTCGCTGAGCCCGCGCCGGTCGCTGAGCCCGCGCCGGTCGCTGAGCCTGTCGAAGCGTCCGGCGACCCACCCGACCCCTCGCGTGTCTTGCGCTCCACCTCGCGAGCCCGCTGCAGCTCCGCCGTCGCCGCCCGCACCCGGTCTTCGGCCTTGCGCACGCGCCGCATCTCGAAGGTCGGCGCGCCGAAGCGCGCGCGGATGCGATCCTCGTCTTCGCGCGCGCCGATGATGATCCAGGTCGAGGCGATGAGCATCACCTGTGCCGACAGGTTGACCCACAGCAGCAGCGCGATGAGCACCGCGAACGAGGCCAGCAGCGGGTTATTGTCGGCGCCCTGCACGAACAGTCCGGACAACTGCTGCAGCACCGTCAGCCMTACGCCTGCAAGCAGAGCCCCGACCCAGAGCGTTCGTGCCCGCACGTGCAGTCCGCTCAGTGAGATGAACACGAGCGCGAACAGGCCGGTGTCGAGCACGAAGACCACCGCAACCGCGCCGAACCCAGTGAGCACGCCCGAGTAGGCGGTCGCGTCGATGCCGGTCCATTGCTCGATCACCTGGAGGAAGGCGCTGCCGAACAGCGCTGCGATGGCCGAGAGCAGAAATCCGGCACCGATCGCGAGGGCGAGCAGAAAGTTGCGCACCATCACCCAGATCCAGAAGGCGTCATCGTGCACCTCGTCCGAGAGCGTTCGCAGCGCTGCTCGCAGCGACCCGATCGCGCCGATCGCCGAGAGCACCAGAAACACGAGCGCGACGATGCCGGCGATCGTGAAGCTCGCCGGCGCCTCGATGGTCGACACGTCGAACACGCCGTCCTCGCCGACGAGACCCGGGATGACGGCATCCACCGCGTCGATCAGTGCCTGCCACGCGGCCGGATTGTCGCCGAGCCAGCGGGCCGCGAGGGTGAAGCCGAGCAGCACGCCCGCCGAGATCGAGAACAGCGCGCGGTAGGTGATCGAGTCGGCGAGCATGAAGCCGCGCCGCTCGGCGTAGTGCAGCCACACGCGCGTCGGCTTGAGCGTGAGCGCCCACGCGATGAGTCGCGGAATGAGCGGACGACGGACGGATGCCGGTGCCTCGGACATGTGGTCAGGTTAGCGGTCGCCGCGCGCACGACTGGGTGTCTTGACGGCGCCGTCGAGATCGCGCGCGCGCCTAGAATCGGTGAGGGGACGGCCCGGAAGGGCCAAGTGGGGAGAAGACCAATGAGGGGACTCGCGCAGACACTTGTGCTGACCGGAGCGGTGCGCGCACCGGAGATGTCGGCCGCGCTCGCCGAGGTGGGCGACACCCCCGAACTCGCGCCTTATCTGATCTCCCAGCGGCTGGTGAGCTACGCCCAGCTGGCCGAGGCGACCGCGCTGCACACCGGGCATCGCTACGTCGATCTTTCAAACATTCCACTGGATCCGAGCATCGTGGGGCTCGTGCCCAGCAACCTCTGCCGTAGATTCCAGCTCATCCCGATCGATCGCCGCGGCGACCGTCTCACCGTTGGCGTTCTGGACCCGACCGACATCGTCGCGCTCGACGACGTGGCGAGCGTCACCGATCTGTTCGTGGAGCCGGTCGTCGTCGCCGAAGACGCGCTCGCCAACATGTTCGAGCGGTTCCTTCGCTCCGATGAAGAGCTCAGCGAGCTCTCCATGGCGATCGAAGAGGATTCATCGGACTCGAACCCAACGTCCTTCACCGAGTCGCTCGAGGAGCATGACGCCGACGCACCCGTCGTACGCTTCGTCAATCTCCTCATAGCACAGGYGATCAACGACCGGGCGAGTGACATCCACGTCGAGCCGGGCGAGTTCCAGCTCATCGTTCGGTTCCGCATCGACGGCGTGCTGCACGAGATGCAGAAGGCTGACCGCACGATCCAGGATGGCGTTATCTCCCGCCTCAAGATCATGTCGTCGATCGACATTGCCGAAAAGCGCCGCCCTCAAGATGGCCGGCTCTCACTCATGCACGAGGGTCGTCAGGTAGATCTCCGTGTGGCAACCCTGCCCACGGTGTGGGGCGAGAAGATCGTCATGCGCATCCTCGACAACACCGGTCAAACGATGCGGATGCGCGACCTGCTGTTCTCCGACCGCAATGAGGAGCGTTTCCGCGACGCGATCAGCCGCCCCCACGGCATGATCCTCGCGACCGGCCCCACCGGCTCCGGCAAGTCGACCACGCTCTACACCGCGCTGCGCGCCGTGGCGAACTCGAAGATCAACGTGATCACCGTCGAAGACCCGGTGGAGTATCGCATCGCCGGCATCAACCAGGTGCAGGTCAACAACCGTGCCGGGCTCACCTTCTCGAACGCGCTGCGGTCGATTCTGCGCAGCGACCCCGATGTGGTGCTGGTTGGCGAGATCCGCGACTTCGAAACCGCGAACATCTCCATCGAGGCCGCACTCACGGGTCACCTCGTCCTGTCAACGCTCCACACGAACGATGCGCCAAGCGCACTCACGCGACTCAGCGAAATCGGCTGCGAGCCTTTCCTGGTCGCGACGGCATTGACCGCGATAGTAGCCCAGCGCCTGTCACGCCGGCTATGCATGAAATGCCGMGAGCCGCTCGTCGAACCGAGTGAAGTGCTCACCGCACTCGGATTCCCCCATGACCCCGCCGAAATGCCGGAAATATTCAAGGCCGTCGGCTGCTCCGCCTGCTCCCACACAGGCTACCGAGGTCGGGTGGCGCTGCACGAGGTTATGACGCTCAGCGAGGAACTCGAATCGCTCGTCGTCACCCGGGCGACCGCCAGCCAGATGCGCCAGGTCGCCCTCGAACAGGGCATGGTGTCGCTCCGCGACGATGGCTGGTCGAAAGTCACACAGGGCCTCACCACGATCGAGGAGGTCCTGCGCGTCTCCGTGTAGGTCCCCCCTCGCCCTGCCCTCCCAACGGGTCGTTGAGCGAGCAACCCATTGCGCCTACTGGTTGGCGATCTCCCCGTAGAGCGTGAAGATCGGCAGGTAGAGCGAGATCACCATGCCGCCGATGATGATACCGAGGCCAACGATGAGGATTGGCTCGATAGTCGATGAGAGCTGCGCGGTCGCGGTTTCGACCTCGTCCTCGTAGAAGTCGGCGATGCTGGCGAGCATGTCGACAAGGGTCCCCGACTCCTCGCCGACCGACACCATCTGCGACACCATGGCGGGAAACACCTCAGCCTTGGCAAGCGGCGAAGCAAACGACCGGCCCTGTCGAATGGACTMCTGGACGTCGCGCACTGCCTGCTCGATCTTCCAGTTGTTCGATGCCTGACCGACGATACTAAGTGCCTGGATGATCGGCACACCGGCCTCGAGCATCATTGAAAGGTTGCGCGCGAACCTGGCGACTGCGATCTTCGTCGCAATCTTGCCGAAAACCGGCATCTTCAACTTGATCGGGTCTACCGTGTGCCGAATCTGCTCGGTGTTCTTGTTCGCGCGCCACCACAGGGTCACGGTGATCGCGACGATCGCGATCACCGGCAGAATCCACCACATATTGCTCGAGAAAGTGACGAGGATCTGCGTCGGCAGCGGCAGACTGGTGCCGAGTCCCTTGAACATGTCGGCGAAGATCGGCACCACGAAAGTGACCATCACAAGCACGCCGATGATCGCGATAATGAGCACCACGATCGGATAGGTTATGGCCGCGCGTATCTTGTTCTGCAGCTCAGCCTCGCGCTTGTAGTTGTCGGCGATAGACGACAGGGCGCGTCCAAGGAATCCGCCGGTCTCGCCGACTCGGACGATGCTCAGCATGAGTGGTGGGAACGTCTGGGGATGCCTGGCAAGCGCGGCCGAGAACGACGAGCCCGACTCGACGTCTGCTTGCACTGCTATGAGCGCCTGCTGAAGCGACTTGTTTTCCGCCTGTTCGATGAGAATCGACAGGGTGCGCATAAGGGGCAGCCCTGCATTGATGAGGCCGGCCATTTGGCGCGCGAAGACGGCGAGGGCCCTCGCGGGGACATGTTTGCTCGACCCGGGCAGCTTTATCTCTCGCTGCAGGCCCGTGTTGGACTTGAGAGTGACCTCGAGGGGGGTCAGCCCCTGGGCTTTAAGCTTGCCTGCTACCGCCGACTCATTCGCGGCTTCGATGGTTCCCTTGACGACGGATCCGCCATGCGGATCCATCGCACGGTAGACGAACTCCTGAACGACGGCCATCGTCACTCCTCCACGTCAGACACAGGCCAGTCGACATCGACGTCCTCTGTATCGTTCCAGTTGACCTCACGCGCGCTGGGGTCGACACGGCCGCCGACTGTCGGGGTGCCGAACCGCGATCCCATGCCGACGCCGGTGCCGAACGCCGAGTTGGCGGAGACAGCGGTCGCGGCATCCGCCTGCCGCCACTCTCCGGCATGATGCGCCCACTCTTCAGCGTCGAGGTCTCGCGGTGCTACATGCACCCCGTCGAGACTCTTCGGGTCGGTCGCGAAGTCCCTCGCGACGTTGAGCGCGATGGTACCCTCCGACACTAGGCGGCGGAGGTCCTGATCGAGCGTGTGCATCCCGACCTCGGACCCGGCCTGCATCGCCGAGTAAAGCTGTGCGACCTGACCCTCGCGGATCATGTTTGCGACGGCGGGCGTGTTGATGAGGACTTCCGTCGCGATGGTGCGACCGTCCATTTGTGAGAGCGGCATCAGCGTCTGGCTGATCACACCCTGAAGCGTGTCCCCAAGCTGTGTGCGGATCTGCTGCTGCTGATCGGCTGGGAACACGTCCACGATACGGTTGATGCTCTTCGCCGCGCCCTGGGTGTGCAGGGTAGAGAGCACGAGGTGTCCGGTCTCGGCTGCTGAGAGTGCGGTCTGGATCGACTCGGGATCACGAAGCTCCCCGATCAGGATCACATCCGGGTCCTGACGCAGCACGCGCCGCAGTGCTTCGGCGAATGAGCCGGTGTCGGTGCCGACCTCGCGCTGGTGCACGAGCGACCGCTTGCTCACATGGTGGAACTCGATCGGGTCTTCGATGGTGATGATATGGGCCGGAAGCAACTCGTTGATGATGTCGACCATCGCCGTCAATGTCGTCGACTTGCCCGATCCCGTCGGGCCGGTGAGAAGGACGAGCCCGCGCGGCAGCAATGCGAGGTCGCGAGCGATAGTCGGCGCGCCGAGCTCTTCGAGGGAGTACACACGGTCGGGGATGAAGCGGAGGGCTATCGCGATGGAGCCGAGCTGACGAAACACATTGACGCGGAATCGCCCGATCCCACTGGCTGAGTGCGCCAGGTCCACCTCGCCACGAGTCAGGAACTCCTCCTGTTGCGGCTCGGTCATCAGGTCGAAAGCTGCCCGCTCCACCCACTCACCCGAGAGAGGGTCCGGGTAGCCGGGCACTGGCACGAGGTCACCGTCGACGCGGAGCAGTGGCACAGCACCTGCGGTGATGTGCACGTCAGATGCGCGGTGCCGCGCTCCGCGGGCCAGGAGGCTCTCAAGCTCGATGTCGTTCATCGCCGTCAACCTTCCGAATCCACGTAGGCGAGTGCCATGACCTGGACGGACACTGCGCCCTGGCCAGTCTGAGTAGACGTCGCAGTCACGTTGCTTAGGAGACGAGGACCAGCGCGCAGCGCGTCAAGGAAGGCAGTGGCCTGGCTCATATCGGCAGCGTCCACCTGGATCGCGAAGTCGATCTGCTGACGACCCGACGAGCTTGATCCGGCGACGCCCTGAAAGGCTCCCGGCTCAGTCGACCCATCCGTGCCCGCAGGGTCGGTGGGCGCCGGCGTTGGAGCCGGCGCTGGAGCTGTGGCCACGCCGCCAGCACCGCTGCCCGTAGGCGAGGTGAACACGGTTTGCGTACCAGCGGTTACCGCCGTGATCGTGACTTGGGATGTCGCGGCCGCATTCGCAATGACCTCGAACAGGTCATCGTATTGGCCCGTCGCCGGGATCTGCGCGCGTAGGCCGGTAACCGAGGCGTTGATCTGGTCGAGGCTTTGCGACTGCTCGTGGAGCATGTCGACCTGTGCCTGGTAGATGGCATTGACGTTTGCGACCTGCGCAGTCTCGCCGTCGACCGTCACGGACTGGAAATAGATCGGCATGGCCACGAGGAAGAGCCCGAGAGCGACTACGCCCAGCGAGACCACCAGGCCCAAGGCGGTGATGAGTTGTTTCGACATCACTTGCCACCCTTCGCATCGGCGGCGAAATCGCCAGAGTAGATCGTCTGGTCCAGCTTTAGGTTCAGCTGGTACGCGTAGCGGCCCTCCGAGACCGGGCTTGACGTCACCGACTGACCATCCGCAAAGAGGACACCATCGACCCCACGAAGCGAACGGACGATCGTGACGATGTCAATCGGGGTCGGACTGTCGATGAACACAGTGCCTGCCAGGCCTTCTTCGACCGTCGGGTCGTCGCCTTGGGGTGCCCCGCCGACGATGAGATCGTATCCGGTAAGTTCCGAGCCCGGAGGAAGGACGCTGGTGATCTTCGCAATAGCCGGGGCCCAGGCGATGTCAGTTGCCATAGCCTGAGTGCGGAAGTCGGTGAGCTCCGCCTCGGTCGCGAGTGCCGCATTCACGTCAGACAGAGATGCGAGCTCGGCCGTCAGGTCGGCGGTTTTCGCTTGTTCCGCCGCAAGGCGCTGGTCGGCGAGCCAACTTAGAGCGAATGCCGCACCAATGATCAGCAGCGCCAGGACAACTGCTCCCGCCACCGCCCACACCCATACCCGAGTGAGCTGGTCGCGTTCGCGCCGCGCGATCTCCGACCGCGGCATGAGGTTCACCCGCGGCATGCCGGCAAGCGCTGGTGTGAAAGAACGAGCCATCAGCGGACCTCCCCCAAAGCAATGCCCACTGTGCCTACGAGGTTGAGTGCAATCTCGTCCTCAGGGGGTCTACCCGTCAACTTGATCACGTCCGCGACAGTCAGTGTGTGCGCGGGCTGATCGATCGTTGCCGATAGCGCAGCATTCAAACCCTCGACGGCTGCACCGCCGCCTGTGACAAACACTCGCGACACCGGCGCAGCGTTCGGACGGCTCGCGAAGAACGCGAGGGTGCTGCGCAAACGCGCAACGAGGTCCGTCACTCCTGGCTGCGTGGATGCGCGAATCGACCCCCGAGTCCGTGTCACAGCTGTCGCGCCGTAGGCGAGCGCTGGTTCGGCTTCAAGTCCGTCGCTGGGCAGATGACGACGAGCCGCATATGTGGGCACATCGATGGGTAGCAGACGCACGAACTGCGGCACGCCAGCTCGAGCGACGACGACCTGCGTCGTGTGATCGCCGATGTTCACGATGGCGACAGTCTCGTCGGGGGCGGCAAGTGGAGCAGAGATTCGGGCGAGGCCGAAGGCGGCGAGATCCACAGCTTGCGCGCGCAACTTCACCTTCGCCAGTGTGGCAATGATCTGCTCGATGTTCTCCGCGACGGCGGCGACGAGCAGCCCTGACACCTGATCGCCCTCCTGTGACAGTGGGTAGAAGTCGAGCACGGCCTGACTGGCTGGCACCGGAAGCAAATCTTGGACCTGAAACGGCAATGCTTCGCGTAGCAGATCCGGACGCATTGCCTGCGTCGTGTACTCGCGCACGAGGATGCGCCGACTCGCGACCCCGAGGACGACGTTCTTGCTCTTGATATGAGCCCCCGTCCATAGCTGTCGCAGAGCCATCGCAACCGCGCCCGCGTCGATCACCTCTGAGTCACGTGCCGCCTCGGGTGGCAGTGGCACCTCGCCGTAGGCGATGAGCTCCGGGGTGCGACCCAGAGAGATCTCCGCTGCACGCACGCTCTCTTCTGTGACCTCGAGCCCCACGACTGTTTTCGCCATGTGCGACGCCCTTCCCCTTAAACCCCAGTGAACAGATTGACATACCAGTGGCCGATCGCTTCTCCGGCGAAGACGCCCGTCCAGGCGCCCAGGATCATCCACGGGCCGAACGGAATTGCGGTCTTGCGTCCCGCCCGCCCCGCGACCATCAGCCCGATGCCGAAGAGTCCGCCGAAGACGAATGCAGCGAATGCTCCGACAGCGAGGGCACCCCAGCCGATCCAGCCGAGATAGATGCCAATCACGCCAGCGAGCTTTACGTCGCCACCACCCATCCCTCGGGGCCGGACCAGCCGAAGGACGAAGTAGAAGGTATACATGGCGGACATGCCGATGGCGGCACGCACTAGCGTCGGCCAGTCGCCAATCAGTGCCGCGGTAGCGGTGAACAGAATGCCTGCCACGAGGTAGCTAGGCACGACGATGCTGTTCGGCAACCGGCCGGTGTCCAGGTCGATGAGGGTGAGGACGATGCTGATCGCCGCGAAGTAGAGAAAGGCGACAATCACGAGTCCCAGCGCCCAAGCCGCGATGACGCCGTGCTCGATCGTTGAGCGAGGGAACCGAGCCGAAACAAGGGTCGCCCCACCTGCTGCAAGGAACCACCAGGTGATGATCGCGAACGCGACCCCGGTGATCGCCTCGACGATCGGGTACCGCACGGATATGGGTCCCTTGCATTTGGCGCACTTGCCGCGAAGTGCGATCCATCCCGCAACCGGCACGTTGTGCCACGGCTTGATCGCCGCGTCGCAGTGCGGGCACCTGCTCTCGCGAAGCAGGGAGACTCCTGCGGGGACGCGGTAGGCAACGACATTGAGGAACGACCCGATGAGGAGGCCGAACACCCCCGCCGCGATGACGAGGAAGATTGTGAGTCCCGTCATCCGCTATTTCTCGGATTGGTAGACGCGATCGCCGATCGACTGGGTCAGGGTGCTGTTCTCAAGAACGCCGCCTTGTCCCTTGATCGTGCAGCCGAGTTGAGGAAGCACCACGGGCCACGTCATCGGCTTGCACGTATAGATCGAGTTTGAGATGAAATGGGTCGTGTCGTCGGCATAGAGCTGGCCCGAAAAACTGGCATTGACAGTTCCGCCAAGCCCGCAAGGCGCGTAGACCATCACGCGGAGGTTAGCGTCGACCGACCCCGCTACGTCGAACTGGTCCTGTGTGTTGCCGTTTCCGCAGGTAGGCAGGTGGTTGGCGTTGGTGTCGACGTGCACGAAGTACAGCTGACGCTTGTTCCCATCATCTAGCAGAGTGCCGTTGAGCGACACCGAGAACTTCTTGCCCGCGGGGCTGAGGATAACTACGTCGCGGGCAACTGTGATGTTGGGAATCGTGATGCCCAGATTCTGACCGTTGAAGAGAGGCGCATTGTTCGGGCAGGGGGTGAAGTCGACGACGAGCGGCGGGCCTGCCGTAGAGATCTGCGCTATCAGCTCGGCGGAGTCCATCGAGCATGTAGTCGGGTAGCGACTTCCCCAGCTGGCCGAAGCATCGAGGTCGATCCACTGCGTGGCGGCCAAGAGCCAGGCGAGAGTCGGCGTGAATACCGGATCTGTCAGGCTCTTCGACTGCGCGCCTGTCACCCAGCTCGAGTTGACGTTGGGGAGCGCATTCGTGGAGGTCACCGTGCCGCCGACGGTACCTGTCCCATTTCCGCCAAGAGTGACATCGCCCTTCGCATTTATGCTGCCGGCGATCGACGTTCCGCCGGTGGAGTCCAAGTTCACGAGCCCATTCGTTGTGACACTTCCCGTGCTCTGGCTCGACGGCCGCGGGTTGATATGCCACGACTGGGAGTTGCTTGTGACCTTTCCATTGGAGTAGATGTCGCCGTTGATTACGCAGCCATTGGCGAGGCTCACTGTGCCGGTCAGAACGTAAAGGTCGCCGTCAAGGATGCCGTTGATGTTGCACGACCAGTCGCCGTCGCGCAGTACTAGATCACCGGTGTAATGGGCAACGCCCTGCGTGACGCTCCCGGAGAAGTAGGTGACGACACCACCCGGAACGTTCGAATACTGCGAAACCCATTTGTACACCGAGTCGATGGTGGTTGCCGAACCGTCTGGGCCCGTTCCTGCGGACCGGATCACCACGAACTGCGTGCCACCCGTGGGGCAGGTCGATGTGAGCCCCGCATCCGTAAAGCTTGTCGGCTTGACCGCGCTCGCGGTGACCTTTGCATCGGCGGTGAAGATGGGCGTCGTTCCCTGTGCGTGGAGCGCTGATGTAACCGCACAGCCGTTGGCTATCTGCGAAATCACCACGTCACGGCCAGACTCCGCCGCGACGAACGCCTGCGTGCTGCCCTTGTTGCTGCTGTTGGCCCGCAATGTGAACATGACGCTCGCCGCGATCATGCTCGCGACAAGGAACCCCACGAACAGCACCACTATCACCGTGACAAGGACGGCCCCGTCTTCATCTCCGCTTCGGCGCCGAGCACGATTCAACTGCATCAGTAACATGGCGACGACGCACCTGTCGTTGTGGTCCGCATCGCTGCCTTTCCCTGAAAGCGCACAGGTGACGCATCAGTCAGCATGTCGAAGGTGTAGGTCACGGTCACATTCGTCTGAGCGAAGAACTTCGTTGTGCCATTTTGAATAACCCCGGTGGGCTGCCATGGCCGCGGCCAGGCGATAGTGACGGCACCAGGAAGGGCGGCGGACGAGTTGGTCATATACGCTGCTCCCCCGGTCATCCAGAACGCCTGGCACTCACGCACTCCTCCGAGGGTGGTGTGCACCCTCAGCATGCTTCCGTCAGGTGAAACGTCGAATGCAATCGCATTGCGCATGGCGCGTTCGATATTTTGACCGATCAGCTGGCCACGGTTTGTCGCACTGTTTGTGGTCTGAACGTCATTCTGGGCGTTCCACGAGTTGGCGAGGATCATCGCCATCGTCACCAGGAGGATGGTGGCCAGCAGCATGTAGACGACCAACTCGATCAGAGACAGTCCGGCTTCGGACGTCTCGGCGCCGGAGTCCATCGATCTTTCGGCCGGAATCATGGGACGTACACGATCGCTGTGACTGTGGCGAGCCCTTGGTTCGAGGCATCTGTCGCGTTAAGTGTGAGCGTCACGATCTTCGAGGTCGATGACGGCGGGCACTGCGTAAAGGTTCCCTTACTGGTCAGGGTGCGCCCCCCACCGTCCGGAAACGTCTGTGTTGCTGCAGCCGCGATGATTCTCGAACATGTCGGGTCGTCTCGTACCTGCTCGACCATCGAATTGAGTCTGCGGGTCGCGGTGGCGACGGCCGACTGCTCCGTCGAGTACCGGAGACCCTGCCACAGCGCAGGGAGGATCGTAACCGCAATGATCGCAAGCAGCACCATGCCGACGATGACCTCGACCATGCCGAGACCACTCTCCGAGTCGTCAACATTGCGCATCGGCACACACCCCTCCCAGGCTGGTGGCCATATCCCCGGATACATCATGCCACGAGGGCCGAGGATTGGTGTCCTCGGCCCTCGTAGCGACGATGGTGAAGATCAGGGGCAGCCGGGGCCGGACTTGTAGGCCGTGTTCGCATCCTTGTACAGCGGCGACTTGTCGGAGTACGCAGCGATGCAAACGTTGGTGACGTTGGTGTTCGTGCCGTTCACGTTGGCGAACGCAACGACGATGCCATCCTTGCCAGCCGATGCCGCGGCGTTGGACGCGGAAGTAACAGTTCCTCCGCTAGAAGCAAACGCGGCAGCTGCGGCCGTGGCGCCATCGCCGGCGGCAGCCTTGACAGCGTTGTTGGCCGCCGTGTCCTGGATGTTCGAGAAGATCGGAATCGCGATCGCGACAAGGATGCCGAGGATGACGACGACGATGATGAGCTCGATGAGCGAGAAGCCCCCCTCACCCTCTTCCTCGCGGCGACGCTTGGCGGCCTCGACATAGTTCTTGACTGTCTGACGCATGTGAATACTCCCCACTGATGGTTTACAGGTGTCGGCACTGGTTGAACGGCATCGCAACGGAGCGATCGCGCGAACGATCGCAGCTGCACCAGTACCTGGCGCCGGGAACCACAGATACTTGCAATCCCCGCCCCGTGGTCAATCATGCGGATCTAAATCCGCGGTGACAAGCCGAGAGCGCTCAGCATTTGCTCAAGAAGCTCAGGACTCTATGTCGGCGCCAGCACGCTGCCTGGCGAGCAGCAGCGGACGCTTATCCTTTGTTCGGACGTCGTCCACCTGGGGAGGTTGCGCACATGGCGTGGTGGGAGTTCGCCTGGGCGACGATCGTGTGTGCGCTCGTCGTGGGCATCCCCGGCGTGTGCGTCGCCCTCGCACTTCGACTTCGTGGACTGTGGCTCGCGGGGGGTGCGGCGGGAATCGGGGCTTCCCTGATCGTGGCCGCGTCCGTGTTCGCGGGATGGACTGGTATCTCGTGGTCATTCTGGGTCGTGCTGGTCACTGCGATCGTCGCGGCGGGATTCGCCTGGCTCCTCACTCGCGCCGCTCCCGGCACCCGGCCGATTCCAATGCCGCCGGCCAACAGGAGGTATGCGCCCCTTGTCGCGGTCGCGCTGGGAAGCGCACTGCTTGTGGGCCGACTCGCCTTTGCAATCGACTCCCCCGACCTGTTCAGTCAGGTCGGCGATAACGTCTTCCACCTCAATGCCATACGTTTCATCGTCGACGGCGGGGGCGTTTCGCCTTTCGGATTCGGTTCCTTCGATGATCCGCTCGGCGAGATCGGGGCGTTCTACCCAAGTGGGTGGCACGCTTTGGCTGCTCTCGTCGTGCAGATCACTGGCGTGACGGTGCCGGTCGCGTCGAACGCGACTCTCGTTGTCGTGTCCGCGGTTGTCTGGCCCCTCGGCGTCGTTCTGCTGACGAGGACCTTCTTCGGCGACAGCGCTGTCCTTCTGCTCGCTGCCGGAGCGGTGAGCGCGGGATTCGGCGCCTATCCGCTGCAGCTCATCCCGTACATGGGCACTTACCCGCTCTTGGGTTCGATTGCATTCATTCCCATCGCCTTGGCTGCGATCCTCGAATTGTGCGGCGTTCGCGAGGGACGCACCGGGTGGGCGTCTGCGGCGCTTGTCCTGGCGCTCACCATTCCAGGTATTGGTGGGATGCACCCGTCTGCCTTGATCATGCTGGCCGTGCTCGCGTTGCCGCCCGCGGCTGCTGCTGCGTTGCGGGCTGTACAGCTGCGACCCCACCTCCGGCGTCTCGCCTCGCTCCTGTTCGGCCTCGCCGCGGTATCGGTCTTCGCGTCAATCGTTCTCGTCCGACCGCCCCTCGTGCAGGATCTTTCATGGCGTGGCACTGCCGCTCAGTCGATTGGCGAGCTGCTGGTGCAATCGCTCGCGGGGCAGCCGATCTCGCTCGTCATCGCCGCACTCACGATCGTGGGTATTGTCGTCGGAGTCGCTCACGGTGGTGTGCCCGGCCGAACCGCATTCGCAATGTGGATCCTCCTGGGCGTCATCTACATCGCGGCCGCGGGAAGCGACGAGTTCCTCAGGATCCTGATTGCCGGTCCGTGGTATTCCGATGCAACGCGCGTAGCTGCATTTTCGCCGGTGGTGGTCGCGCCCCTGGCTGCCCTCGGCGCACAAAGGGCGTGGGGATGGATCATCGGGCTCCTCGATGGAAGCTGGGTCTCCCGCAATCGTGCGGCGCCCGCTCTGCTCGCCCCAATCGCCTTATTACTCTTCTGTGCACTTATGGTGCAGGACGCGGCCGTGCGATCCGTCGACACATGGACACGATCGGTCTTCACACCCACGGATGATCCGTTCGAATCGCGCGTGGGACTCGGCGCCCACGAGCGGGCGGTGATCGCGAAAATCGAAGAACTAGTACCGGCAGGAGACGTCATCGCCGGGAATCCTCGCGACGGATCCAGCTTCGCGTACGCGCTCACTGGGCGCCACGTGATGCTGGCCCATATTCTGGCGCCCCTCTCTCCAATCAAGCAGACATTCCTTGAGGGCTTTGCAACCGCCAACGACAGGGACCCCGCATGTGAGGCAGCCAGAACATTGAATGTGAAATGGATCGTCGAGTTCCACCCGGACAAGCTGTTCCCCACCGTCCCGCGTTACAAGGGTCTTCGGGACCTTGCCGAGTCACCGAATGTGAACCTGGCCTACCGGTCAGGTACATCGGCGCTCTATCAAGTCATCGGCTGYGGCATCGGTTAGCAGCGTCCTCACCCGCGTAGCCACCTGCAGCGTCAGCTAGAGGTTCACGATCGCCGCGACCGTCATGATGGTCGTCGTTCGTCACTACCGAGGAGCACTAGCCGGCGGCGGCCTTCACCTCGTCGATGATCGCGCGCAGTTCCGCGACCTCCTCCGCAAGATTGCCTGACTCGGCGTTGACATCGATGGCGAGCCTCTTCAGCTTGCCCTCAAGATCGCGTCGCGTGGCATATGCGAGTCCGAGCGCTGGCAACTCTGCGGCGATCTCATCGATCCGAGCAGCCACCTCTTCTGTGGTTGCGGTGTCTCCGATATCCCTCGCCCACGGGATGAGATCGATCATGTCCCGCAGCGGGCTCGAAACCTGATCGGCGGCCGGCGCGGCACACCCACTGAGGATCGCAACCAGCACGAGCGGCAACACCAGCGACCCTAGCTTCCCCATGTGGGGGAGCTTAGCTTCCGTGTGACTGGGCGGGGCTCAGCAACCAGCCTCGATCTCGACCGACCACGGCCATCCTTCTCACGCCTAGATTAGGTGCAATCCGAAAAGCAGCGTGACGCCGAGGAGCAGCAACGACGACACGACGAGCGCTAGCACCGTGGCGCCCTTCTTTGTCGGTCTGGTCACCGCGATCACCAGGCCGGCGAGCGCGAGGACGAATGCCCCGCCGAAGCTGGCCAGGATGATGACAGTCAGAGACTGCGCAAGCGCGAGGTTTGCTCCGGTGAGCCCCCAGACCACCGCGGCGACGCCGACCACACCGATGAGGGTGAACACCAGCGACGCTGTGGCCGGGCCGTTTTTCGTCATCGGCATGAGGGTGGTGCGGTTTCCGTCGGCGTACGCCCCAGGGAGGGGGTGGTAGGTGATCGGAGACGGCGGAGGCCGATAGGTGACCGACGGCAGCGGTCGATCCTCGACGAACCGTTGGCTGCGACCGACGATCTGGTCAGGAAACGACTGGGGGTGGGCCGGAGCGGGCCGGGGCAGTTCTGGGTTGAGGGACGATGCATCGGTCTGGACGTCTCGCGAAAGCTCGACCACCACGGGCCTCTCCACTACAGGTCGAGCGGCGATCAGCTCGGGCGTGGGGGGCGCTGGCTGGGTTTTGGCCATCAGTGCTGTTGGCTGAGCTGCCCTCGCCTTCGCCTCCGCCCGCGCCGTAGGCAGCGGCATGGGCTCCGCCGACTGCGCCGGTTCGGGCGGCACCTGCGCGGGTTCCACGGGACGCGCGCCACGTCGTTTCGACGGGGGCGCCTCAGAGGCGTCCGGGATCACATTCGCTGGCGGGGAGGATGACTCAACCTCCGGCGCTGCGGTCGCGAGGGACCGCGCGGCACGTCGTGTCGGGAGCGGTGCTGCGATCGAGKGCAGAGCCTCGGATATCGGCGCGGCCGCGGCATTGCTCGCCCTTCGCGCCGCACGCAACTGCGGCGCGCCTTCATTCGTCGACGCCTGCTGTTCGGACCCACGAACAGACCGCACGTCGRATTCGGACCCCGCGTCGTGATCTGATCGATCGGTCCACGCCGATCCATCCCACCACCGCGCTCCAGCGGTGCCCCATGGGTCGGCGTACCAGCCGGGCGTCGCGCCGGCCGACGACGAACCTCCAGTCATCATCACCCCAATGCGAGAACTGTTATCGAAACATTAGCGGTCCGATGCTGACCGGTTTCGTCGCGCGTGATCGATGGACACAAACCCTGAGCAGATCTAAAGGTGGCGGCATCCGTTACCGTCTCGGTATGGCCGTCGCGACGCAGGGCGAACCGAAGTGGCGTGATCCGCGCACCTCACGGGTGCGAACAGCGTGGCTCAACAGCGACATCATCGACCGGACTCGAGAACGCACCGCAAGCCTCAACCAACTCCTATTGGGCACGGTCGTGCTCGTCCTCGCCGTGCTCATGTCGCTCGGAGAATTCTCCGGCGACCCGGCTCTGTTCTTCACCGGCGTCGTCATCGTCTTCGTGCTGACCGGGGCGACATTCGTCATTCCGTGGAATCGGATCCCGTTCGGGTGGGTGGCCGTCGTACCCACTATCGACATCGTCGCGATCACCCTGATGCAATTCGCCGCGCCTGATTCGGCGTTGGGGCTGCTGTGGATCTTCCCCACGACATGGCTGGCCAGCGGTTTCGGGCTTCTCGGCCTCTTCGTCGGGATCGTGTCGGTCGCCGGAGTCAACAGCCTGATGAACGTGCTCAGCGCAGAAGTGGTTACCGCGGCCACGCTGCTGCTGCCGCTCGTCGTCATCGCCGTCGCCACCACGAGCTACTTAAGCGCGCGACGCTCCGACGCCCAGCGCTCTTTGCTCGCCAAGCAGGCGCTGCTCCTCAGCCGGGTGCTGGAACGGACGCGGAGACAGGAGCAGGAGGTGACCGAAGTGCTCGACGCGGTCGACTTCGGCATCATCCGCATCTCGGCGGATGGCAAGGTCTCGGTCGCGAACGAAGCCCACGCACGCCTGCAGCAGGCGATCGAGACGGATGACGAGGATGCCGAAGCGCCGGCATTCCGAGATGACGGGGTGACCCTGTTGCCGGATATCGAATTGCCACTCGAGCGCGCGCTGCGTGGTGAGGCATTCGACGCTCAGGTGGTCTGGTTCGGACAGGAGCCCCGACCCCGCCAAGCCTTGAGCATCAGTGCCCGCCGTCTTTTCGACTCCCTGGGACGTGATGCGGGAGCGGTCGTCATCTCGCGCGACGTCACCACCGAGCTCGAGGCGCTCCGTGCGCGTGACGAGCTCGTCGCGTCGGTGTCGCACGAGCTGCGTACCCCGCTCACCTCGATCCTCGGCTACATCGATCTCGCGATCGAGCAACCCGACCTCCCTGATCAGGTGCGATCAAACCTGAGCATCGCTGAGCGCAACGCCGAACGGCTGCTGGGGCTCGTCGGAGACATCCTCGCAGCGTCGAGTTCATCGTCATCCTCCCTTGAAGCGACCATCGATCGGCACGATCTCGACGCACGCGAAATCGTGCATGCATCCGTCGAGGCACTCCAGCCCCGCGCGGCGGCGCGATCGATCGTCGTCGACGTCACGGGTCTCGACCCCGCGCCGGTGTGGGCCGATCCGATGCGGCTGCGACAGGTCGTCGACAACCTGCTGTCAAACGCGATCGACTACAACCGGGACGCCGGCACGGTCTTCGTCGGAACCGCGACCGACGGCGCCTCGAGCTGGATTGTGGTGCGCGACACGGGCGTGGGAATTAGCGACGCGGACCGCTTGCGGCTGTTCCAGCGATACTTCAAGGCAGGAGCGCCGCGCAACACGGGCACCGGACTCGGCCTGGCCATCACCCGGGACATCGTTCGAGCGCACGGCGGAGACCTCCGCCTGCAGAGCACACTCGGCGCCGGCTCCACTTTCATCGTGAAGCTCCCGGCGACGACCGCCGCCGTCGCCCCCGACGAAGGGACTTCACTGTGACGCTCGACCTCTCCACCGTCCTGGTGATGACCGCACTCGTGGTGAACGTCTGCGGCATCCTGTTCATCATCGAGACGATGCTGCGCAGAGACGAGGGGGCCGGCCGCATCTGGGCGCTCGCGTTCCTCGCCGGCATCCTCACGACGGTCGCCTACATCGTCTGGGTGCAATCGCCGGATGCCTGGTGGGCGATCGCGGTCGGAAATGCGGCGTTCGTCACCGCAACCGGCTGCATGTGGCTCGGATGCCGCCGGTTCAACGACCGGTCTGGGCTCTGGCCGTCGGCTCTCGTCACAGTGGCAGCTCTCGCCGCCGCGGCCGCCGTGATCATTGCGGGCCCGGATGCCGGCGACTGGGCCGGCGCCCTGTGGATGTTCATCCCGCTGCTCGGGTTCGCCGGCGTCGCCGCCGTCGAGTGCCTGCGCGGAGCCCTCGGGGAGTCGCGCACAGCATGGGTGCTGGCGGCGGTGCTCGGCGCTCAGGCGCTCTACTACGTGTCGCGCACGACGGCGTTCATCACATCGGGCCCCGAGAGCGCCCTGTTCCAGACCGCGTTCGGCACGGTCAACACCAGCATCCTGACCACGACTCTCACGATCGTGGCGGTCGTCGTGACGTCCGTGCTGCGTGCGTCCCGCGCCCCGATGCGCGGGTTCCTGCGCCGGCCCGGTCAGGGCATAGCGCAGGATGACATCCTCTCGGAAGATGTCTTCGCGGCCGCCATGGCGCACCTCAGTGAGAGGGCGAGTCGACGCTCGGAGCTCGTGAGCGTGATCGCTGTGCGCATCGACGACCTCGAGCAGATCTCCACCGCGTTCGGCAGCGAGGTCGCGCGTGCCGTGACGGAGACGTGGCGAGCGGGCGTGCGACTGTACGCACCATCGAACGCGCTTGTTGCCGAAGACGGCCCCACCGGGCTGCTCGTCGGCACGATCGTCGACACGCCGCAAGGCGCGCGTCGCGTCGCGGGGGCGATCTATCGAGGCCTCTTCGAAGACCTCGGCAACGTCGGCGGAGGAGTGATCCCGGTCGTCGGGGTCGGCGTGGGGCTCAGCGACACCAGCGGCTATGACGCCAGCGCGATTGCGCGCGTGGCCCGTGAGGCGGCGATCCGCGCGGCGGCGACGGTCGAGACGTCGGTGCTCGTCGGAGACGACGAGTAGCGGCATCCGTTCGTTACGGCCCGAATCGGTCAGGACGCGGTGAGCCGGTAGCCCACCCCGCGCACGGTCTCGATCCACCGGGGGCTGGCGGGCGACTCTCCGAGCTTGCGTCGCAGGTTTGCCACGTGCACCTCGATCGCGCGGGCGTCGCTGTCAGTGACGAACTCGACCCCGCTCAAGTGCTCGCCGCGCAGCATGAGCGCGAGGTCGGTCTTGGCTCGCACGCGGCGCCCTCCGGAGAGCAAGTCCGCGAGG
>NZ_JBFUFC010000040.1:0-24378 GCF_056403635.1 Microbacterium sp. P2_F9
GGTCAGGGGAGAATGGGGCCCATGAGCACGACGATCCTCCGCGGCGGCACGGTCATCGATCCCGGATCTCGAAGCGCGGCGGTGGCCGACGTGGTGATCCGCGACGGCCGCGTCGCGGAGGTCGCGACCCTGCCGGTGCTCGCATCGGACGCGACGGTGATCGATGTCAGCGGGATGGTCGTCGGACCGGGCTTCGTCGACCTGCACAGCCACGTCCACTCGATCGCGGGCCAGCGGCTGCAGGCGTTCGATGGAGTGACGACCAACCTCGATCTCGAGGCCGGGCTCATGCCCATCGAGCGGGCCTATGCCGACGCCGCGGCAGACGGGCGTGTGCTCAACTACGGGTTCTCGGCATCCTGGACGGCCGCGCGCGGTGCGGTGCTCGCGGGTGTCGTCCCGGAGGCGAGGTTCCGGGACTCGATGGCCCTCCTCGGCGACCTGGACTGGCAGCGCAGCTCATCGCCGGTCGAGCTGGCCGGCTGGCTCGGGCTGCTCGAGCGCGACCTCGCAGCCGGTGCCCTCGGCATCGGCGTGCTGATGGGGTACGCGCCTCGCTCCGACCCGGCCGAGTACCTCGCCGTCGCGGCCCTGGCCGCGCGTGCCGGCGCGCCGACCTACACCCACGTGCGGGAGCTCGTCGAGATCGACCCATCGACCCCCGTCGACGGGTCCAGCGAGGTCGTGATCGCCGCGGCCGAGACCGGCGCGGCGATGCACCACTGCCACGTGAACAGCACGTCGAAGCGGCACATCGATCGCGTGCTGGCGATGCTGACGGATGCCCAGGCCGCCGGATCCCACGTCACCGTGGAGGCCTACCCCTACGGCATGGGCAGCACGAGCGTCGGCGCCTTCTTCCTCGCTCCCGACCGCCTGCCCGCGGCCGGACTCAGACCCTCGAGCATCATCATGCTCGGCACCGGAGAGCGGATCGCCGACGCGCGGCGCCTCGATGAGCTGCGCAGCCTTGATCCCGGAGCCACCTGCTTCGTCGAGTTCCTCGATGAGCGCGATCCGGCCGATCGCGAGCGTCTGCATCAGGCGCTCGCGTACCCCGACTCGATCGTCGCGAGCGACGCGATGCCGGTGGAGTGGCCCGACGGCCGCGCCGATTCCAGGGAGTGGCCGCTGCCGCCCGGTGCGTCCACCCATCCGCGCACCGCGGGGACCTTCGCGCGAAGCCTGCGCCTCATGGTGCGCGAACACGGGGACTGGGACTGGGTCGAAGCCTTCCGGCGCTGCTCGTATCTTCCCGCCCGCGTGCTCGATGACGTCGCGCCGGCGATGCGGTCGAAGGGACACCTCGCCCCCGGATCGGATGCCGATCTCGTCGTGCTCGATCCCTCTGCGATCACCGACAACGCCTCGGTCGCCGACCCGGTCCGCCCGTCCAGCGGCGTCCGCCACCTGATCGTCGGAGGGTCGTTCGTCATCCGCGACGGTCGGCTGGACACCGAGGCCTACCCTGGCCGCGCGGTCCGCGGCGTACCGCGCTAAAACCGAGCGCCACTCAGGAAAGCGCAAAGACGGGCTGGGTAGACTGCCCCGACGCCGATGGCAGAGACACGCCCGGCAATGCGCAGGAGAGAAATGACCGACATCATGACGACGGATGCCGCGGCATCCGTCGCAACCCGCCCTTGGCTCGACGCAGATGCTCCCGTGGAGGAGCGCGTCGCCCTTCTGCTCGAGGCGATGACCCTCGAAGAGAAGGCAGGGCTGTTCTTCCACACGATGATCACCATCGGCGACCTCGACGAGGCGAACCCCGCGTTCGCGACGCCGTCGGCCCGTGAGTACGTCGACGGCCGCAAGATGACGCACTTCAACCTGCTCGGCGCCGCGCCCCGCGGTCGCGACATCGCGGCCTGGCACAACGCCCTGCAGGAGCTCGCAGCGTCGACGCGACTCGGCATTCCGGTGACGGTCTCGACCGACCCGCGCCACTCCTTCAGCGACAACCCGGGCACCGCGATGATGGCGGGGCCGTTCTCGCAGTGGCCCGAGACCATGGGCCTCGCGGCGATCGGCGACGAGGAGCTCGTCGAGCGGTTCGCCGACATCGCCCGCCAGGAGTACATCGCGGTCGGACTGCGCGTCGCCCTCCACCCGCAGGTCGACCTCGCCACCGAGCCCCGGTGGGCGCGCGCCGTGGCGACCTTCGGTGAGGACGCCGAGCTTTCCGGGCGCCTCGGCGCCGCGTACATCCGCGGCTTCCAGGGATCGTCGTTCGGACCCGGTTCGGTCTCGACGATGACCAAGCACTTCCCCGGCGGCGGCCCGCAGCGTGACGGCGAAGACCCGCACTTCCCGTATGGGCGCGAGCAGGTCTACCCCGGCGGCCAGTTCGAGCTGCACCTGAAGCCCTTCGAGGCGGCGTTCGAGGCCGGCACGCGTCAGGTCATGCCGTACTACGGCATGCCGGTCGGCACCGAGTACGAAGAGGTCGGCTTCGGCTTCAACAAGTCAGTCATCACGGGCTTGCTGCGCGAGCGCTTCGGGTTCGACGGACTCGTCTGCACCGACTGGGGCCTCATCAACGACGCGGAGATCTTCGGCCAGCCGTTCCCGGCGCGTGCCTGGGGCGTCGAGCACCTGACCCCGCGCGAGCGCATGGTGAAGGTCCTCGAGGCGGGCGTCGATCAGTTCGGCGGCGAAGCCTGCCCCGAGCTGCTGCTCGACCTCGTCGCCACCGGCGAGGTCAGCGAAGAGCGCCTGAACGTCTCGGCGGCGCGCATCCTCCGCGAGAAGTTCGAGCTGGGCCTCTTCGACGACCCGTTCGTCGACGAGGACGCCGCCGATGAGATCGTCGGCCGGGCGGACTTCCGGGCGGCCGGTGAGGCCGCCCAGCGTGCGTCGATCACGGTGGTCACGAACCGCCCGCTGCGCTCCGGGTGGGCCGACAGCGATGCCGCGCCCGCGCTTCCGCTCTCCCCGGGGCTGCGGCTCTACGTGGAGGGCATCGACCCCGAGGTCGCGGGGCGCTACGGCACCGTCGTCGACTCGCCGATCGACGCGGATGCCGCGATCCTGCGCCTGGCGGCGCCGTTCGAGCAGCGCGACACGATGTTCGAGAACTTCTTCCACGCGGGCTCGCTCGACTACTCGCACGAGGTCATCGACCACGTGCGCGAGATCGCCGCGGCAGTGCCCACGATCGTCGACGTCCTCGCTGATCGCCCGGCGATCCTTGAGCCGATCGTCGACGCCGCCGCCGGGGTCACGCTGAACTGGGGCGCCAGTGCCGCAGCGCTGCTGGACGTGCTCACCGGTGCGGCCGAGCCGAAGGGGCGGCTGCCGTTCGACCTGCCGCGTTCGATGTCCGCGGTCGCGGCGAACCGTCCGGACGTGCCGTTCGACACCGTCGACCCGCTGTTCCGGTTCGGGCACGGCCTGAGCCTGTAGCGCCGACTGCCGAAAGGGCAGGTTCCCGTTCGCGGGGACCTGCCCTTTCGCGTTGTGGCACCCTTCGACAAGCTCAGGGACCGGGCGACGAGAGGAAGGCGATGGCGGCCTCGCGGAACGCGCGCGAGCCCGGTGCGTTGAAGTGGTGCCGGCCAGGGATCTCGAGGAACTCGCCGTGGGGCGCCGCGGAGGCGAGGCGCTTCGAGGCCTCGAGGATGCCGTCGTCGCTGCCGGTCGCGAACAGCACAGGCTGCTGCGGCGGACGGGCAGGGTCCGGATCCGCGTCGCCGAGGCGCATGCCCTCGGTCAGCGCGATCAGCACGCGCAGGTCGTTGCCCGGCACGCGCTCGGCGAGGGTCACATAGTTCTGGGTGACCGCGTCGTCGATGGGGATGCCGTCCTCCACGTACGCGCGCGCCTCGTCGAGCCGCATCCGGGCGAGCGGCCGCCCGTCGGGGATGCCGCCGAGCACCCCGCGGATCACTCGGTCCGGCGCGTCCACCAGCAGCTGCCACCCCACGCGCCCGCCCATGGAGTAGCCGCTGTAGAGCACCGTGTCCAGCAGATAGGTGTCGAGCACCTCCAGCAGGTCGCCGACGAGCGCGCGCATCGAGTAGTCGCGCGGATCGTGCGGCTTGTCGCTCGCACCGTGTCCGCGCTGGTCCACGCCGAGCACGCGGAAGCCGGCGCGGAGGAGGTCGCGCACCCACCCCGTCTTCACCCAGTTGTCCAGAGTGCTGGACGCGAAACCATGCACGCACAGGACGGTGGGTGCGGCATCCGATCCCCAGGAATACGTGGCGATGCGGTGCCCCTCCGCCGACATGACGAATTGCGGGGACGGCATCTCGGTCAGAGGCAGTGCGGCGGGAACCATGCGCTCCATCCTGCCGTCCCTTCGACAAGCTCAGGGACCGGCGGGCCCGGTCACCCGGCCGTCAGGATGACGAGCTGCTGGGTCGCCCGGGTCATCGCGACATAGCGGTCGACCGCGCCCTCGATGCCGGTCCCGAAGGCGTCCGGCTCGACGAGCACGACCAGATCGAACTCGAGCCCCTTCGACGACTCCGGGGTCAGCGAGCGCACCCGCGACGTCGGTGTGAACGCGGGATGCCCGATGACGCAGGCGACGCCCTCGGCGTGCTCGGCAGCCCAGGCCGCGAGGATCGCATCGAGTTCGGCGAGCGAACCATGCCGGACCGGGACGCCGCTGCTGCGGATCGACGTCGGCACATTCGCATCCGGCAGGGCCGCGCGGATCACCGGTTCGGCCTCGGCCATGACCTCCGCCGGGGTGCGGTAGTTGATGTTCAGCGCAGCGATGCTCGTGCGGGTGAACCCCGCCCTGCCGAGCCGCTCCTCCCAGGACTCGGTGAAGCCGTGTCTGGCCTGCGCGCGGTCACCGACGATCGTGAAGCTTCTGGACGGGCAGCGGGCGAGCAGCATCTGCCACTCGGCATCCGTCAGCTCCTGCGCCTCGTCGACGACGATGTGCGCGAACGGACCGGCGAGCAGGTCGGGGTCGCCGCCCGGAAGGGCGGTGGTGCCGTCGTCGAGGGTGTTCTGGAAGTCCTGCCCTCGGAGCATCGACATGACCGACATCTCGGAGTCGTCGCCGGCGATGAGATGGTCGACGACCCTGCTCATCTCCTCGCGTTCCGCGGCGAGGGTCGCCTCGCGCTGCCGGCGGCGCCGGGATGCCTGGGGGTCGCCGATCCGGCGGATCGCGGCATCCAGGAACGGCAGGTCGGAGACGGTCCAGGTGTGGCCATCACTGCGCTGGAGCACCGCGACCTCGTCTGCGTTCAGCCCGGGCGCGCATCGCTGCAGGAATGCCGGCGACGTCCACAGCTGCGCGACGAGCGCGTTCGGATCGAGGATCGGCCATGCGCGGCCGAAGGTGCGCAGGAGCTCCTCGTTCTGCCCGAGCTCGCGACGGAACATCGCCGTGGGCATGCCCGCGGGGCGCCGGTCGACGAGGATCTCGAGCAGCGTCTCCCACACCTGATCCCGCGCCTCATTGTGCGGCGCTCCGGGCTCCGCGGAGTCGAACGCCTCCGCCCAATCCGCTTCGGTGAGCCACACATCGGTCCACGGTGTCTCGACCATCAGCTCCTGTGTGGGCGGTCGCTCGTAGAGCCGGACCGCGGCCTCGATCGCGTTCACCAGGGTCGCGGACGACTTCAGACGCGCGATTTCCGGATCGGTCTCGGCATCCGCTTCCGCCCCCTCGGCGATCAGGTCGCGCAGCGTGCAGATCTGCACGCTGTCTTCGCCAAGACTCGGGAGGATGTCGTCGACGTACGCCAGGTACGCCTGGTGCGGACCGACGAACAGCACTCCGCCGCCGCCGCGGCCGATGCGCGGGTCGGAGTAGAGCAGGTAGGCGGTGCGGTGCAGCGCCACCACGGTCTTGCCGGTGCCCGGGCCGCCGTCCACGACCAGGGCGCCGTGCGATCCGGCGCGGATGATGGCGTCCTGGTCGGCCTGGATCGTCGAGAGCACATCGCGCATGCGACTTGTCCGGTCGGCGCCGAGGCTCGCGATGAACGCATCGTCGTCGTCGAGCGCCGCGCGCCGTTCGAGTCCCTCCGGAGTGAATGCCTCGTCCCAGTAATCGCTGATCCGGCCGCGCGACCAGCGGTAGCGGCGGCGGCTCACGAGCCCCATCGGGTTGGCATGGGTGGCGCCGAAGAACGGCTCGGCGGCGGGGGATCGCCAGTCCACGAGCAGTCGGATGCCGGTGGCATCGGTGAGACCGAGTCGTCCGATGTAGATGGGCTCCGCGCCGCCTTCTGGGACCATGTGCCCGAGGCACAGGTCGAGACCGAACCGGCGGAGGGTGCTCAGGCGTGCGCTGAGCCGGTGGACCTCGAGGTCACGGTCCAGCGCGGCCTGGCCGCCTCCCGTCGGCGCCTTGCGCACCGCGTCGAGTCGAGCGGACAGGTCGGCGATCGACCGCTCGAGGGTCTCCGCGATCGCCGCGAAACGCTGTTCGTCGCCGGCGATCAGCGCGGGATCGGCCTTGGCGGAGAGCCGGTCGGGAAGGTCGAATGCGCTGGTGGTCAAGGGGGTCATCGGGTGTGCGGCCTCCGTTCTGCGGCGCGCTTACCTCGGGGCGGGCGAGGTACGCGGCCGTTCAGTATGCGTCAACAGGGGGGCCTTGCGGCAAGGCCCCCTCCCGGCGATATTCTGGAAGTGCGGAGGCCGATGCGGCCTCCTTTTTCTGTTCCCCCGTCGGGCCCATACCCGCGGCTGGTCGGTGTCTCTGGGCGGTGCATGGCCTGATTGCCGACGCGGCACGGCATCCCGCTGCTGCGGGCCGGAAGTCATTCGGATCTGGGCTGAATGGTGCCCGATCCACCAGGCGGTCGAGACGGTCACCAGATCGATGATCTGCGCCTTGCGGAGGGCGTGTCGGGGCTGGCTGGGCGAGGCCGCTGAACGGGTCTTGGTAGCGGCGTCCGGCGTCGATACCTCGCGTCGACCGCGTGCGACAGGCTCGCCGCCGAGCCTCGAAAAGTTGTTTGAAAACTTCTTCTGATCAGGCTGATTTCGGGGTCGGAATGTCGGTGGCCCTCAGCAGAATTGGGGTATGAAAGACCTCATCGACCGCCTCGACGCACTCGACGCGATGATCGCTGAGGTCGTATCCGAGGCTCTCACCGATGGGGCTCTGAGGATCGCCAACGAACCCGGGATCGTCGAGCTGCTGTCGACGACGGCGCGTATCGGCCGGCGGCTCGATGCGGTGCTGATCGAGGCGGTCGGCGAGGTCGAGACGCGGTCGTCGTCGGGTGATCGGGACGATCGGATGACGACGCGTTTCGGCTGCCATGACGTCAGCGAGTTGGTGGAGCGCGCCACCCTCGCCTCCCGGTCGACCGTCTCGCGGCTGCGCCGCGCCTCGGGGGCCGTGCGGGGTGAGGTGTCGCTCACCACCGGTGAGCTGCTGGAGCCGGCGCTTCCGGCGATGCGCGCGGCGCTGTGCGACGGGCTTGTCGGGGTCGATGGGGTGGTCGCGGTCGCCGGCCCGCTGCTCTCCGCCGGGTCGCGGATTCCGCGGGAGGAGCTGCTCGCCGCCGACGCGGCACTGGCCGCCGAAGTGCGCGGCGAGGGCCCGGAYGSCGCGCCGCCGATGGGYGCCGACCTCCTGCGGGTGCAGGCGCAGGCSTGGTCGATCGCGCTGGATCAGGATGGCGCCGAACCGCGGGAGCGGATGACCGAGCGCAAGCGCTCGTTCACGCTCGGGTCCCCGACCGACGGGGGCGTGCCGTGCCGGGGGAATCTCATGCCCGAGGTGGCCGCGCAGCTGCAGATGATCTTCGACGCGCACACCAACCCGGCCTATCACGGCGTCCGGTTCACCGAAGACTCCCCCGGCGACGGCGAGCCCGATGACGCGGTGATCCCGCGTGACTTCCGGACGCGGGCGCAGCAGCAGCACGATGCGCTCGCGAGCGCCCTGTCGGTGGCGGCGTCCAGTGGGCTGCTGCCCACGATCGGCGGCGCCGCCCCGACCCTGGTCGTGTCCGTCCGTGAAGAAGACGCCCAACGCGGGGAGGGCTACGCGCACGCCCAAGGCTGCGACCTGCCCCTCGGCATGGCGGCGGCGCTGCATGTCGGCTGCGCCGGCAGCATCCAGCGGATCACCTCCCGCGACGACGGCCGCATCGTACGGATCGGCATCGAGGAGCGCGTGTTCAACCGGCACCAGCGCCGCGCGATCGCCCTCCGCGACGGCGGGTGCATCATCCCCGGCTGCGGCATCCCCGCCGGATGGTGCGAAATCCACCACGTTCTCGAGCACGTCAACGGCGGCCCCACCCACACCGATAACGGGGTGCTGCTCTGCTGGTTCCACCACCGCTTCATCGACTGGCACGGCTGGAAGATCCGAATGAACCACGGCGTCCCCGAAGTACGCGCCCCCAGCTGGTGCGACGCCACCCTCCGATGGCGCCCCGTCACCAGCTCGAAAACCCGACTCCAGGACGCCGTCCTCCGCCACTGATGGCGCCATCAGTAAGTCTCACCGCCGCGTTTCGTCTCGCTTCGCTCGCTCAACGACGGGGAGTGCGAGCTGCTCACTCAACGACCCGGGTTGCGAGTCGCTCGCTCAACGACCCGGAGTACAAGCTGCTCGCTCAACGACCGCGGAACTTCCGTGGCTGTGTCAGGGCTTCCGCGCGGCAGGCTCAGCGCCCTCGGGTCGCGTCACGGCCGCGCCCGTCATCCGCAGCAGCGTCGTCGCTGTGAGTGCACCGGCCGCCAGGATCCCGGCGAGGACCACGAGCTGGAACCTGCCGGCTTCGAAGGGCGACGCGCCCGCGAAGATCGCGCCGACGAACGCACCGGGCAGCACGACGATCCCGGTCGTGCGGGTCTGGTCGATCGAGGGCAGCAGCGAGGTGCGGATCGCACCGCGGGCCAGGTCGCGCGTGGACTCCCATGGCGTCGCGCCGAGCGCGAGCCAGCCTTCGACCTCGTCCCAGTGATCGTGCACGGCAGCGCGGTGGATCCGCTGGGTGAGGATGGCGACGGTCATCGTGTTGCCGATGATGATCCCGCCGATCGCGAGTGCGTAGCGGGGCGAGAGCTCGATAGCCCCGCTGGCGAACGCGACAGTCATGACCACGAGCGGACCGAGGAGCATCGAGAGGGCGAGCGGGTACACGCCCCGCAGCGGCATCCCCGCCCGTCGTGCCGCAGTCCAGATGGCGGCGACGAGCATGACGACCAGCCCGAGCGCCACCCACAGCGGATCCTGGATGATCCCGGTCAGCACGAGGCTCAACGCCGTGAGCTGCAGTGCCGCCCGCGCGACTGCCCACACCCCGGACCATGGACTCGGCACCCRCATGATCACGAGTGCCGTAGTGGCGATGCCCGCGAGCGCGGCGACGGCGATCAGCGTCGTCAGCCACGGCGGAAGGGCGTCCATGGACCCGACCTTAGATCACGCGCCGACCCCAGATCACCGTCGACGCTGTGCCGCGGCATCCGGTGTCAGTCGTCGATGAGGTGATAGACGACTGTGCGGTGGATGCTGTCGACCGACTCCACCTCGTACCCTCGCGCGATCAGGAACGCGACATCGTCGGGAACGGCGGATGTCGCGGGCAGCTCGATCGCCCACACATCGGTGGAGCCGAGCCGGGCGCCGATGTCCCGGTTCGGGTAGACGGCATCCCACAGTCCGCGGCGCTCCACATACGGCGTCTTGAGGGCGACATCATCAAGGCCGGCGAAGTCGGACGGGTACAGATTCAGCGCCAGCCGAGGATCGCGGGAGGGTTTGGTGGACTGGTCGAAGAGCACCACGTCGGCGGGGGCCGCATGGTCGTGCACGAACGCCGCCGCGCCCCGCAGGTCGCTGCCGCCGTCCTTGGCCCACGGCGTGCGCTGGCCGACGTAGATCGGCAGGCAGAGCGCGATCAGCAGCACGACCAGCAGGCCGCCGACCAGCGTCTGGCGCACCGGAGTGAAGAGGGCCATCACCGCCGAGATCCCGAGTGCGATGAGGATCGCAGCCGCGGGCGTGCTGAACGAGAGATACCGCACGTTGTAGAGCGGCGCGACGAACGCGTTGCCGATCAGCACCAGCCCGGTCGGGACCACGAGCCAGAGGAGCGCGAGGATCGTGAGCGCTCCGCGGGCGCCCGCGTGCGTGCGGCGCCGGATCGCCGTCGCGGCGAACCACAGTGCCGCGACCAGGATGAGCGCCCAGGCCAGAATCGCCGTGGGTGCTGCGCCGAACCACTGACTGGTGAGGACGTGGGCGACGGTCGCGTAGTCGCGGTGCTCGAGGAAGCGGATCTGTTTGCGCTGGAGGTAGGCGACCAGCACGATCGGGACGGCGAGTGCAAGCGCCCGGGCGGCCGCGAGCGCCCAGCCCCGAACGTGCACCCTCGAACGCCGGTGCAGCAGTGCGACGTACCCGCCGTGCACGATCAGCAGCAGCCCGAGGTAGAGGAACAGGTAGATGCCTGCGGCGATCGCCGCGGTGTAGGCCCACCACCACCGCGAGCCGCTGCCTTCTCGGAGCGCACGCACGAGCAGCACCGTCAGCCACACCGCCGCCGCGGCGGCGAAGGCGTACGAGCGGGCCTCCGTCGCCAGATAGGTCGAGCGGGGGAGCACGATGCAGACGACGCCGGCGAGGATCGCGAGCCGCCGCCCCGCGAACTGGCGCGCGAGCACCACTGTGCCTGCGACCATCAGCCCGACGGCGATCGCGCTCGGCAGTCGCGTCGCGAGCTCGGAGGTGCCGAACAGCGACACCCACACGTGCAGCAGGGCGTAGTAGACGCCGTGCACCGCATCGACCTTGGACAGTTCGGTCACCAGGCCGTCGAGCGGACGGGACGCCGACATGACGCTGGCCGCCTCGTCGCCCCAGTAGGAGGGGATCCACGATCCGGTGAAGCCGACGACCACTCCGATGGCCCCCAGGGTCAGCGCCGGATCTGCTTTCCGCATGCGGGATCGCGTGGTGGTGGGAGTGCGCGGGAGGTGAAGTTCCAGCATCCGTCCTCCTCCCCTCGGCCGAAGTCCTGACCTCACGATGACCCCGAAAGTTATGAGCCTCCTGGAGGAGACACGTCGGGGGATGAGAAGAAGTTCAGGAAACCCGATTACTTCAACGAGGGCGTCGGCCTCGGCCTCACCGGCACAGCGGGCTTCCCGCGGCTGAAGGCCKGCGCTACTGTCTTGGTGTCCGCGGCGAGAGGGAGGATTTCATGGTCGAGATCACGGACGAGTACATGCGCAGCATGCTGCCGACGACCAAGCCATACACCCTGGTGGTGCTGCGCCGAGGCCCACAGTACGACGCGGAGTCACCGATCGTGTGGGAGCACGGGCGTCGCAACTTCGCCCTGCGCGCCGAGGGGCACCTCGCGATCGTGTGCCCGGTGCGCGACGGCACCGACACGTGCGGCGTCGGGATCTTCGACCTCACTGGGGACGAGACCCGCGAGGTGATGAACGGCGACCCCGGCGTGCGGGCCGGGATCTTCGTCTACGACACGCATCCGACGCGCGGCTTCCCCGGCGACTCGCTGCCCGTGTAGGAGCGACCAGCACGCCACTGCTCACGGCGCGGCGACCCTCCACGGCGCCACGGGTGTCGGCCGCGGCATCCGGAACCTGTCAGCCGATGATGAGTCGGATGCCGTCGGCGAAGAGATCGTCGGCGGTCCGGCCTTCGCCGTAGTACTCGACGATCGCCTCGATCGACAGCGGGAGGCGGCGCTTCAGCTCCTCCATGTCGGGGGTGCGCCGGCCGTCTGGGATCGTCTGCTCCTCGAGGACGTACCCGAGCGTGAACCGCTCGACGGTCAGCACGAGGAGCCGCGCTCGCTGGAGGGGAATCCGCTCGCCGACGAGTCGCGTCAGCGCGCTCTCGAAGAAGTCCGCTCGACCCAGCGAGCCGACCGCGCTGGAGACGATGCGCGCCCCGTCCCGATGCGAGAGCAGTGCACGGCGGAGCACGGTCGCGGCCTGCTCGAGCCAGGCCTGCCAGGCGCCATCCGTGGGGATGCCCTCGAGCCCGGCGAGCGCTTCGATGACGATGGCGTCCGCCAGAGCATCGAGCACCTCGGCCTTGTTGCGCACGTGCCAGTACAGCGTGGGCGCCTGCACTCCGAGTCGCGCCGCGATGGCTCGCACGGTGACCTTATCGAGGCCGTCGGCGTCGGAGATCGCCATGGCGGCATCGACGACATCCTGGCGTTCCAGGGGCATGGGACCTCCGTGGCAGGATCTCTCGAACGGTGTTAGAGTGCCCTTCTCTAACACTGTTCGAGAAGAGGTGCAGGATGAAAGCGGCAGTCGTTTCCGCGCGGGGCGGGATCCCAGCGTATGCGGACTTCCCGGATCCCGCCGTGGGCCAGGGCCAGATCCTCATCGCGGTCGAGGCGGTGTCGGTCGAGAACGTCGACAAGGCGGTCGTCGACGGCTCGCACTACACGGCGGCCGCGTTCCAGGCCGCGCTTCCTGCCATCCCCTGCTTCGATGGCATCGGCAGACGCGCCGACGGCACGCTTGTCGGCTTCGGCGGCATCGAGCCGCCCTACGGCACGCTCGCGGAGTGGGCGGTCGTCCCCGAGGCCTACGCCGTGCCCATGCCGGAGGGGATCGCGCCCGAGATCGCCGCCACCATGGCCTCCGCGATCAGCGGAATGAGCATGCGCACCGCCGCCGGCCTCCAGCCCGGCGAGTCGGTGCTGATCCAGGGCGCGACCGGCGTCGCGGGTCGCCTCGCCGTGCAGGTCGCGCGGCTGCTTGGCGCCGGGCGCATCATCGCGACCGGCCGAGACGATGCCGCGCTCGAGAGTCTCCGTGAACTGGGCGCCGACGTCGTCCTCAACACGACGGCGAGCGACGAAGAGCTCATCGTCGCCTACCGTGAGATCGCGGATGCCGGGCTCGATGTCGTTGTCGACTACCTGTGGGGCCGCCCCACCGAGCTGCTCGCTCGCGCCCTCGTCCCCGACACATTCGGGTTCCGCCCGCCGGTCCGCCTGGTGCAGGTCGGCGCCGCCGCGGGCACGAGCATGCAGCTGGATGCCGAGAGCCTGCGCACCTCGGGCCTCGAGATCTACGGCGCGGCGAAAGGACTGGCCACCGGGATGGCGGACGCGTACGCGCAGGTCGTGGAGTGGACCCGCAGCGGCGAACTGCGGTTCGACATCACCGTCGTGCCCCTCAGCGAGATCGCCTCCGCCTGGCAGCGCACCGACCTCCGTGGATCGCGGCTCATCGTCGTCCCCGACCGCGTTCTGGAAGGACGTAACGCATGAGCATCCTCGAATCCACGGTGCGTTCGCTGCATGATCTCACGCACCGTATCCCCGGCATCCCACCCCACGGCACGGCCCCGAACGCTCGCCCGCAGGGTGCCATCGATGTGCGGGAAGTTCTGCCCACGGCTGGCTTTGCCCACCGCGAGCCGGCCCATCACGATCCCGCCCGCCGTTGGCTCCTGCCCGGCTGGCAGGCCCGTATCGAACGGACCGTCCGCCCTCGCTGACCTCAGCCTGGGACGTACGTCACGCGGGACTGTCCCCGCGCTCAGGCGTGCACGGCGGCGTCGTCCGCTCCTTCCTTGGCCCAGTCGGTGGCGCCGAACCAGTCGACCAGGACGACGTTCTCGTCGCCGACCACCCAGGCGTCGTGACCCTGCGGCAGGCTCGTGACATCGCCCGGCCCGGCGATGAACTCGGTGCCGTCCGCCATCCGGATCCCCAGTCGGCCCTGCACGTGGTACTGGAAGTGCGCAGCCTCGCACAGGTCGGTGCCGGCGATCGGCTTGACGTCGTTCGACCAGCGCCACCCAGGCTCGAGGACCAGGCGCCCGATGACGGAGTCGCCGACGTTCAGGATGTCGGCGTGTCCGTGCGGGAACTCCCTGACCTCCGATGGCGAGCCGAAGCTCTCGTGCTCCACTGTCTGCATGATTCCTCCTTGAATCAACTGTCTACCTACTAGTAGACAGAGAGATTGTCTACCTATCTGCAGGTAGGCGCAAGGGCAGCGTCGCGACTATCGTGGAGACGTGGCAACGACAGCGACCGTCGACACGGCGACCAGGATCCTCGACGTGGCCGAGGAGCTCGTGCAGACGCGCGGCCTCAACGCCATGAGCTACGGGCACGTGTCGGCCCGGGTAGGCATCACCAACGCCTCGCTGCACTACCACTTCCCAGCGAAAGCGGATCTGACGACCGCCCTGGTCGTGCGCTACTCCGAGCGCTTCTTCGCGGCTCTCGACGAGATCGAGCGGACGAAGCCCGATGTCGGCGACCGCCTGCGCGCCTATGCCCACCTCTACGCGGCGGTGCTCGCCAGTGGGCGGATGTGCCTCTGCGGCATGCTCGCGTCCGACTTCGAGACGCTCTCGCCTACGGTTCAGGATCACGTGTCGGCGTTCTTCGAGCACAGCTACGCCTGGCTCGAGCGCATCATCGACGAGGGAGTGGCCGCAGGGCGACTGCCGGCTCCGGTGTCGTCCCGGGCGACGGCCGAGGCGCTGGTCGCCGGGCTCGAAGGAGCCATGCTGGTCTCCCGCCCGTCCGGCGAGCCGGGCAGGTTCGAGGGGATCGCTGACGCGCTGCTTGCCTCGATCGGCGTTCCGGCGCGCAGCTGAGCCAAACGACAGAAGAGGCCACCCCGGCCGGCTACGCCTTGGCCGGTGCCGCCCAGGTGTCCCCCTGGCCTGGCACGATCGCGACCTCATCCGGCTCGACGATGCGACCGTCCGCCCCGCGGAACGCCAGATCGAGAGCGGCACCGTCGCTCGCATCGACGATCCTCGAGCCGGGCCCGGTGGGGGCGGCGTCGAACCGGTCGTTCCATTCGAGGATGGCCGCGATCACCACCTGCAGGCCGCGACCTGCTTCGGTCAGGTGATAGCTGGACCRCTCACGGCTGCCGGCCTCGCGGTAGGCGCGCTTCTCCAGGATCCCCGACTCGACGAGGGAGGCGAGGCGTGCCGTCAGGATGTCGGTGGGCGCGCCGAGCGACTCGCGGAATTCTGAGAAGCGCGTGCGGCCGCGCAGGGCGTCGCGCACGATCAGCAGCGCCCACTTCTCGCCCACGATGTCGAGCGTGCGCACGACCTGGCAGCGGGGCTCGGGGGTGGTGTGGCGCGGACTCATGGCCCCAGGGTACGTCGATTCGATCTGAATTGGAAAGTCCAAGTTAGATGCGTATGCTGGCGACATGAAACGCCTGAGCGAGCCGCCCACCCTTCGCTCGCGTCCGGGGCGCCGGGCGCTTCTCGCGTCGCGGGGCACGTTCTGGTCGGCCGCCGCCGTGCTGGCGCTGTGCCTGTGGTCGAGCGGCGCGCCGAGCGTCCTCTACCCGCTGTACGCGCAGCGCTKGGCGCTCACTCCCACGGTCACAACGGCGGTCTTCGGCACTTACCCACTCGCGCTGATCGTCACGCTCGTGCTCTTCGGCGGGATTTCGGATGTCGTCGGCCGGCGCCGCGCCATGATGTTCGGGGTGGCCCTGATCGCGGCATCCGCCATCGTGTTCGCCTCCGCGAGCGACGTGGGCTTCCTCTTCATCGGCCGTGTCCTGCAGGGCGCCGGCACCGGACTCGCGCTGAGCGCGGCCAGCGCAGCGCTCGTCGAGCACAACATCTCGAGCAACCCGAGGGTCGCCAGTTCACTCGCGACGGCCTCGACCTCGACGGGCCTCACGCTCGCACTCATCGTCTCGGGGATTCTGGCCCAGCTCACCCCGCTGCCGCTGGTCTGGAGCTATCTCGTGCTGCTCGGCCTCGGCCTCGTCGTGCTCGCCGCACTCTGGGCGACACCGGACGACCGGCCGAGTGACGCCGCCCCGTGGCGCCCCCAGCCTCTTCGGGTTCCCGCCGGCATCCGTCGAGTGTTCGTCATCGCCACCATCTCCGTGTCGATCGCCTACTGCGTCGGAGCGATCTTCCTCTCGCTCGGCGCGCTGATGGTGCGCCAGTTCGCGCACACCACCGACATGATCGTCATCGGCGGGCTCCTGGGCGTGTCATCGCTCGCGATCGGCGTCACCGCGCTCCTGCTCTCACGGGTGCCCGCCCACGTGGCGGTCTGGGTGGGGGCGGGGCTCTCGCTCGTGGGGCTCACGATCATGGCCGCCGTCGCCGCGACCGGGTCGATCGCACTCTTCCTGGTGTGGTGCCTCGTGGGCGGCGTCGCCTACTCCTTCGCGTTCACCGGGGGGCTCGGCTTGATCAACCGCTTCGCGCCGGCTCACCACCGTGGGGCGACGCTGTCGCTGCTCTACCTCTTCGCGTACCTCCTCCAAGCGCTCACCGCGATCGGAGCGGGCGCGCTCGCGACCGCCCTCGGCCTCGGGACTGCAGTGGACATCATGGCGCCCATGCTCGGCGTGCTGTGCGTCGCCGCGCTCGTCCTCGCGACGGTCGACGTCGTGGTCGTGCGTCGCGTCGCCCGGGTCGGCTGAGCGACAGGTCTGAGCGCGCCCCCGCGGAGTGCCATAATCGTGTCTGCCGCTCGGCATTCCATGTCGCGCTCAGGCACCGGAACGGGGCCACGATGTCCGTATCTTCACTCGAGGCACTGCCGCCGGATCTGACCACCACGAGGGGCCAGCGCGCCAAGCGCTGGCTGCTGGATGGGCTCGTCGACGCCAAGGGAACCCATGAGGGCCCGCATGCGCGCGAGACGGGCCGAACGCATTCGTGGTGGCAGGTGATGTGCCTGACCGGTGTCGACTACTTCTCGACGCTCGGGTATCAGCCGGCGATCGCCGCCCTCGCGGCAGGGCTGCTTTCGCCGTTCGCGACGATCGTGCTCATTCTGCTGACCCTGTTCGGGGCGCTGCCGGTGTATCGCCGCGTGGCCCGCGAGAGCTTCAACGGGTCGGGGTCGATCGCGATGCTGGAGCACCTGCTGCCGTGGTGGGCGGGCAAGGTCTTCGTCCTCGTCCTGCTGGGGTTCGCGGCGACGGACTTCATGATCACCATCACGCTGTCGGCTGCGGACGCGACCGCCCACGCGGTCGAGAACCCGTTCGCTCCGGAATGGTTCGATGGCGCCCAGGTGCCCCTCACCCTGTTCCTGGTCGCACTGCTCGGAGCCGTCTTCCTGAAGGGATTCAAGGAGGCGATCGGCATCGCCGTGGTGCTGGTCGGGGTGTTCCTCGCGCTCAACCTCGTGGTGATCGTGGTGGCGCTCGTGCACGTGGGGGAGCATCCGATCGTGGCCGCCGACTGGTGGGGAGCGCTGAACACGCAGTACGGCAGCCCGTGGATGATGATCGGGATCTCGCTGATCGTGTTCCCGAAGCTCGCCCTGGGCCTGTCCGGCTTCGAGACCGGTGTCGCGGTGATGCCGCAGATCAAGGGGAGCGACACCGACACCCCGGCGAACCCCGCGGGACGGATCCGAGGCGCCAATCGGCTGCTGACGACGGCGGCGCTCATCATGAGCTCGTTCCTGATCACTTCCAGCATCGTCACCACCTTCCTCATCCCGCAGGAGGAGTTCCAGCCGGGGGGCAGCGCCAATGGACGAGCTCTTGCGTACCTCGCTCACGAATATCTCGGGGAAGTGTTCGGGACGGTCTACGACATCAGCACGATCTGCATCCTCTGGTTCGCCGGAGCCTCCGCGATGGCGGGACTGCTGAACCTGGTGCCGCGGTACCTTCCCCGCTACGGCATGGCTCCGCACTGGGCGCGTGCGGTGCGTCCGCTGGTGCTCGTCTTCACCGCGATCGCCTTCCTCATCACTATCGTGTTCGACGCGGATGTCGATGCGCAGGGCGGCGCCTACGCGACGGGCGTGCTCGTCCTGATCACGTCGGCGTCGGTTGCGGTCGCTCTGTCGGCGCGCCGCAAGAAGGAGCGGGCACTCACTGTCGGCTTCGCTGTCATCACCCTCGTCTTCCTCTATACGACGGTGCTCAACGTGATCGAGCGGCCTGACGGGATTCGCATCGCAGCCCTGTTCATCGTCGGAATCATGACGATCTCAGCGGTGTCGCGCGTTCAGCGGTCGTTCCAGATCCGCGCGACGACCGTCACTCTCGACGCGACCGCACTGCGATTCGTCGACGAGGATGCCGAGCGTGGTGAGATCCGGATCGTCGCGAACGAGCCCGACGACGGAAGCCTGGCGGAGTACCGCGAGAAGGACGCCGACGAACGCCGTTACTCGCACATCCCCCGCAAGGCGAAGATCATCTTCCTCGAGGTGCATCCGACCGACTCGTCGGAATTCGAAGAGGACCTCGTCGTCGAAGGCGTCGAGAAGCATGGGTACCGCGTGCTCACGGTGCGCAGCGCCAACGTCCCGAACACCCTCGCGGCGGTCCTGCTCGAAATCCGCGACCGCACCGGCGTGATGCCCAGCGCCTACTTCGAATGGACCGAAGGCAACCCGGTCTCCAACATGCTGAAGTTCCTGCTCTTCGGCTCAGGCGAGGTCGCGCCCGTCACCCGTGAGGTGCTCCGCGAGGCGGAGCGCGACGCCAAACGGCGCCCGATCATCCACGTGAGCTGACCGCGGCAGCCCTCAGCGCTCGACGAGCGCGGCGAGCTGGCCGGTGACGGCACCCCACCCCTCGAAGAAGCCGAGCGTTTCGTGGCGGTCGCGCGACGCCTCGTCGGGGTGCCGCACGACCACCCGGTAATCGGTGCCGTCGGGGTGATCCAGCATCCGGATCTCCGCCGTCATCGCGACCGGCGCGGGCGTGGCCGGTCGCCACGTGCTGTCGATCGCATTCGTGAAGACGATGCGCTCGCCCCATTCCGCAGCGAGGAAGCAGGCGTCCATGTGCGGGACGAAGGCGACGCCGTCCTCGCTCATCGAGGTGACGAACGCGCCACCCCCCGTGACCACGAGGTGCTCGACCCGGCACACCAGGGGCGCGGGCAGCCACCACTTTGCGAGGCTCTTCGGGTCGGTCCATGCGGCCCACACGTCGGCGCGCGGGGCGCGGATGACGCGGTCGAAGCTGAGGTCCAGGTCGGTGTTCATTGCTCCTCCTTCAGAGCCTTCCGAGGCCCATCCCGACGATGACGACGCCGATCACTACCCCGATGATGCTCGTGATCGCCTCCCCGTTGCGGATCAGCCAGTCGCGCCCGGACACCAGCTTGGGCTCGGTGCGCTCGGGGGCCGCGATCGTTGCGATGATCGGCACGGCGACGGTGGATGCCGCGATCACGGTGTAGATCGCGAGGGCGATGAGCGCATCGGTCAGTGTGTCCGCGTCGGCCCGCACCGTCAGGCCGGCAGCAACGGCGATGAGCAGGGCCTTGGGGCGGATGTTCAAGACGAGCGCGAGACCGAGGGATGACCACGGACCGAGCGACCCGCTCGACTTCAGCCAGTTCGGAATCGGGGTGGCCGCCCGCTTGCGTGCGCGCCGGAACGAGAAGATCGCCAGGACGATCAGCGCCGCGCCGATGATGATCTCGAGGGCGCCGATGACGGTGTCGGGCCGCCGGGGCGAGCGCGCGGCGGGCACCGCCTGGGCGACGAGCGTGCAGAGCGCCGCCACGACGAAGATCCCCGCGACCCAGCCGATCAGGAAGGGCATGGCCGAGCGCGACCGGTTCGGCGAGAGCAGGATGAACAGCGTCGCGAGGATCGGCACCGCGCTGAGCGCGAGCGCCACCGCGAAGGGGAGCAGGTGGCCGATGGCCTGCATCCGATCCTCCTCTCCCGCTCTCGGCTAGTCTGCCCGATCGCGGCGTCAGTCGCGCGCGGCTAAGGGAGAAGGGGGATCCGCTTCCGTGCGGACTGGACGTGGTCGAGCATGTGGGCCGCCGCCGCGTTCTTCTGGCCCGCGATGATCGCCTCCGCGACACGGGCGTGCTCGGCGATCGTGATCAGGCCGCGCTCCCGCTCCATCGCCACGCGGAGTTCGGTATCGCCAATATCAGACCCCTCCGCCGCGCGGAGGTAGGCGAGACCCACCTGGGTCACGCGATAGACATGCAGCTGGAAGTGGGCGCGGGTGTACGCATCGCTGACGAACGGGCTCCGCGCCATCTGCGCGATCATGTGGTGGAACCGCTCGTCGTGCCGGGAGAGCCCGCCGTACGTCTGGTCGAGGTCGAGGTCGAGGGAGTCTCGTCCACGCTCGATCTCGGCCATCAGCGCGGTGGAGTCGTCGTCGGTCCGCTGCTCCGCGGCGCGCGCCGACATCCAGGGTTCCAAGAGCTCGCGGAACCGGAAGAGGTCGTCGACCTCGTCGGCCGTCAGCAGCTCGGTGGCGCTGTAGCCGCGCAGTGGCTGCTTGACGACCAGAGCGTCAGACTCCAGCCGGGCGAGTGCCTCGCGCACCGGAGTCTGGGAGACGTCGAGTTCGCGTGCGATGGAGTCGATGTTGATGCGCTGCCCGGGCGGAATCGTGTGATCGAGCAGCATGGCTCGAATCGAATCGTAGGTTCCGTCGGAGAGGACAGACCGCGCAGGACGTCTCGACCCGCTCTCCGCGGCGGATGCGGTGCTCGCCATCATCATCTCGATTCACTCTCGCGGGAGCGGCCGATTGACCCCCGGATAGATCGCCCCCAAAAGCGATGCCGTATTTCCCATAGTATTCGGCGGCTCTGAAACGGCGAGGCATCCGGCTTCGGAAGAATTACTTCCTATTTCGCTCGAATCCTATACTATAGGATCGTGCAGATCACCTCGGTCGAAGTTGTCAGAGTTCGCGTCCCGGCGCAGGACCCGCCGTTCTTGTGGCGGGACGGGCTGCCCGGTTCGGATCCGGCAGTCGAAGGCGCATGGCTCGTATTGCGCACCGACGATGGGATCGTCGGGTTGAGCTTCAGCAACCGCGGGGTGATCCTCGAAGACCTGGTCGACCGCCGGCTCCGCGCCGAGCTCATCGGACAGGACCCGCTGGCCCGCGAGTACCTCTGGCACCGGCTCTGGGAGCTGGACCGCATCGAGCGCTTCCCTGTGCACGTCATGGGTGTCGTCGATGTGGCGATCTGGGACATCGGCGCGAAGGCCGCGCACCTCCCGCTGTTCCAGCTGCTCGGCTCCTTCCGCTCCGCCATCCCCGCCTACGCGTCCACCGTCACCTTCGGCTCCATCGAGGAGTACCTGGATGTCGCGGACCAGTGCCTCGAGCTGGGATTCCCCGCGATCAAGCTGCATGCCTGGGGTGACGCTCGCCGCGACGCACGCCTCTCGGAGGCGCTCCGTGAGCACGTCGGCCCTGATATTCCGCTGATGTACGACGGTTCGGCGGGATTCGACCTGCTCGATGCGACGTACCTCGGCCGCGCACTGACCGACGCGGACTACCTCTGGTACGAGGAGCCGATGAAGGAGTTCAACATCGGCGCCTACAAGGCGCTCGGGGAGCGGGTCGGCATTCCCCTCCTCGTCTGCGAGGTGGCCGAAGGCGCGCACATGACCGCCGCGGACTTCATCGCGAGCGGGTGCGCCTCGGCCGTCCGCACGAGCGCCGCCCTGCGCGGTGGCGTGACCGGCGCGATGCGCATCGCCCACCTCGCCGACGCGCACCTGCTGCGTGCCGAGGTGCACGGCGGCGGCGTCGTCGCGCAGCACCTGTGCATGGCCATCAAGAACAACACGTACTACGAGGCGCTCATCGTCTCGAACCCGGTGACCCGGCCGCGCGAAGTCGGGCCGGATGGCCTCGTCCACGCGCCCCTCACACCCGGCGTCGGATGGGAGAGCGTGTGGGAGCTGGACGGCCCCCCGCGCGAGCTTCTGGACATCGATGCGGTCGCCGCTTCGTGGTCCGACACTGTCAGCGAGGAGGCAATTGCCCATAGGATATAGGAAACGGTAGTCCCAGGCATCCGTCCCCACAGTCCCTTCAACGACGAAGGCGCTCGACCTTCGTCGTCCACAGCCCAGCATGAATGGAACGACATGAAGAAACGACTTGCAATCTCGATGGCGCTCATCGCGGCCATCGGTCTGACCGGATGCGCGGCCGGCGATGACGCCCCCGCCGCCGGCGAAACCCCCAAGCTCCTGGTCTGGGTGGACTCCGTCCGCGAGCCCGCCGGCAAGGCCTACCAGGAATCGGTGAAGGGTGACGTCGATGTCACCGTCGAGGTGTTCGACACCGCGGAGCTCCTCACCAAGATCGCCCTGTTCAACACGACCGGAAGCGGCTGGCCCGACGTGGTGTTCGCCGGGGCGCCCAACGATGTGGCCATCCTCGCCGAGCCGAACAACGGCTACGCGGCCAACCTCTCCAAGACCGTCGACAAGTCCGTCTTCGACGACTACAACGGCGCCAACGACTGGTGCCTCATCGACGGCAGCTACTACTGCCTGAAGAACGACCTGGCGCAGACCGTGCTCTGGTACGACAAGCCCGTGTTCGAGGAGCTCGGACTCACCGTGCCCACGACGATGGAGGAGTTCGCCACCGAGGCGATGAAGCTCAAGGGCACCGGGTACGTCGCCGGCGCCATCGGCGACGCGAACTACTACGCCTCCTACCTCTGGCCGAGTGGCTGCCCGATGACTTCCACGGAGGACAGCACCACGGTGCGCATCGATCCCGATGCGGAGGAGTGCACGCGGGTGTCCGAGCTGGTGCAGCCGCTCGTCGATGCGGGAGTCCTCGACATCCGCTCGTCATTCGACGCCGGCTTCCTCGCCGACGTGGCGCAGAAGGGCAAGGTCGCGATGACCTTCGGTCCGTCCTGGTTCGGTGAGTTCGTCCTCCGTCCCGAGAGCTCGTGGGCGATCCCCGCGGGTCACGTCGCCGCGGCGCCGATGCCCAAGTGGGACGGCAACGACAAGGCATACTCGGGCGAATGGGGCGGCGGCGTCTGGATGGCGTCCTCGCACTCGAAGTTCCCGGAGGCAGCGGCCGAGGCCGTCACCTTCCTCGCGACCGACCCCACGATGATGACCGACTCGGTCACGTTCCCGGGCTCGGAGCCGGCGTTCAAGGCATGGTCGGGCCGCGTCAGCGGTGACGAGTACTACGCCGAAGACCCGATCCCCGCGATGGTGCAGCAGGCCACGCTGATCAACCCGGGCGAGAACGCGGTCCGGTACGACATCCAGGGCCAGATCGGCTCGGTGCTGCAGACGGAGATCAACGCCGGTACGCCGCTCGCCGATGCCGTGCGCAAGTTCCAGGAGTCGCTCATCCAGCTCGCACCCGGTGCCGGCTACAAGGTCGTCCAGTAACACGCTGGTCACCGCATCCGCCCCTGCAGGGCCGGCGCCGCAAGGTGCCGGCCCTGCATGGGCAACGTAGAAAGGCTCGGTAACGCAATGGCGCGTTCGCGCATACAACGGAGAGGTGCCCTGGCGGGGGCCCTCATGTTCGCCCCGTATCTCGTCCTGCTCATCGCCTTCGGCATCGTCCCGGTAGTGATGGCGTTCTTCACCGCACTCAAGCCATCGCTCGCCAACCCGGCCGGCGGGTTCCTGAACTACCTCCTCGTGATCCAGGACTTCCGGTTCCTGCCGGCGCTGACGAACGTCGCCACGTTCCTGGTGATCTACGTTCCGCTCATGGTCTTCGCCGTCGCCGCGATGTCGCTGCTGCTCGACGCGATCCGCTCCAAGTGGACAGTCTCGCTGCGCGCCGCGTACATCGTGCCCGCCTCGATCTCCGGCGCCGTCGCGATCCTCGTCTGGTACTTCATGCTCGAGCCGACCTACAGCCCCTACTCCGACCTGCTTGCCGCGCTCGGGATCACCTCGGGCAGCCAGATCTGGAACACCGGCAACCTGGTCTGGATCTTCGTGCTGATGGCGTTCTTCACCGGTGCGGGCAACTGGATCATCGTGCAGTACGGGTCGCTGCAGTCGATCCCGGACGAGATCCTCGAGGCCGCGCGCATCGACGGGGCGAACGCCTTCCAGATCGGCGTGCAGATCAAGCTGCCGCTCATCCGGCGCTACCTCATCTACATGGCGATCCTGACCTTCGCGGCCGGACTCCAGATCTTCGTCGAGCCGTACCTGATCTCTTCCACGGTCTATCCCGGACTCKCCGACAACTGGTCGCTCAACCAGCTGAGCTACTCCTTCGCCTTCCAGTCCGCGAACCTCGGGGCATCCGCCGCGCTGTCGCTCATGCTGCTGGTCGTGTGCATCATCGCGGCGCTCGTCGCCATCTTCCGCACCGACTTCTTCGACGAAGGCCGAACCGCGACCAAGAGACCGAACCGAGCTGAACGGCGTGCCGCCGTGCAGGTGGGGAGCGCGATATGACCATCACCCGCACCATCGTCACGCCCAAGGCCGGCGGCGACCCCGTGGCCAGGCGACGCTCGCCGGCGGTGAACGTCCGTGGACTGCCTGGGCGGATCATCACGTGGCTCCTGCTCATCGCGTTCGCCGTGTTCAGCGTGGTTCCGATGATCTGGCTGATCCTCGCTCCCTCCAAGAGCGCCGACCAGCTGACCTCGATGTCGCCGTTCGCGTTCGGATCCTTTGAGCAGTACGCCATCGCCTGGAACAACCT
>NZ_JBFUFC010000041.1:0-24222 GCF_056403635.1 Microbacterium sp. P2_F9
TTCCACGAAGGTCATCTCTCACTGATCCGTCAAGCCCGCGCCGACAGTGACCTGGTCGTCGTGTCGCTGTTCGTGAACCCGACGCAGTTCGGCGCGAACGAAGACCTGAGCGCGTATCCGAGGGATGAGAAGAGGGATGCCGCGCTCGCGGACGCGGCGGGCGCCGACATCCTCTTCATCCCATCGGTCGATGAGATCTATCCGGACGGCTTCGCCACCACGATCCACATCTCGGGCATCACGGAGGTGCTCTGCGGTGCGAGCCGCGGGCCGCACCACTTCGACGGGGTCGCGACGGTCGTGGCGAAGCTGTTCCAGATCGTCGCCCCCGACGCTGCCTACTTCGGGCAGAAGGACGCGCAGCAGATCCTCGTCATCCGTCGGCTCGTCCGGGATCTCGACATCGCGGTGCGGATCGTGGCCTGTCCGATCGTGCGGGAGGCCGATGGCCTGGCGATGAGCTCGCGCAACGCCTACCTCGACCCGGCAGCTCGGCGGCGCGCGACCGCGCTGAACCGTGCGCTGAATGCCGCCGAGGCCGCGGTTGCGGCGGGGGAGACGAACGCGGGCGCGGTGCTCGACGCGGCCCGGAAGGTGCTCACCGAGGCCGGGATCGATCCGGAGTACCTGGAGCTCCGATCTCCCGATGACCTGCGCGAGCTGCCCGCGGTCGACCAGCCGGCGCTGCTCGCYGTCGCCGCCAGGGTCGGGGCGGCGCGACTCATCGACAACCGAATCCTGGAGCCGACGCCATGAGCACTCGCCCCGCCGCCGCACCGCACCCGCGCATCACGTTCGCGACGCTCGCCGCGAAGAAGGCGAGCGGCGAACCCATCGCGATGATCACGGCGTACGACTACCCCAGTGCGCAGATCGCCGACGCCGCCGGAGTCGACGTCGTGCTCGTCGGCGACTCCGCCGCGATGACCGTACTGGGGCACGAAAGCACCGTGCCCGTCACCGTTGACGAGATGCTCATGCTCACCGCGGCCGTCCGTCGCGGTCTCAGCGCCCCGCTCCTCGTCGGCGACCTCCCGTTCGGGTCCTACGAGGCATCCGACGAACAGGCCGTCGAAACCGCGCAGCGGTTCGTCAAGACCGCCGGATGCGACGCCGTCAAGATCGAACGCGGTGGGACCTCCGTGGACCGCGCCCGCGCGATCATCGCGGCCGGCATCCCGGTGATGGGGCATGTCGGCCTCACCCCGCAGACCGCGGCGACCATCGGCGGCTACCGGTCGCAAGGACGCACGGCAGAGGAGGCCCTCGCGCTCATCGAGAGCGCGCTCGCGCTGCAGGCGGCCGGATGCTTCGCCATCGTCTTCGAAGCCATCCCCACTGCCGTCACCGACGCCGTCATGCCGCGCCTGCACATCCCCGTCATCGGCATCGGCGCCGGACCCCACACCGACGGCCAGGTGCTCGTCTTCCACGACATCATCGGCCTCTACGACGGACATGCGGCCCGCTTCGTCAAGAAGTACGCCGACGTGCGTGCCGACATCCTCGCCGCTGTCACCGCCTATACGCATGACGTGCGAACCCGCGAGTACCCGCAGCCCGAACACGGCTACGGCATGCGACCCGAGGAAGCCGCGCGACTGCACGCGCTCCTCGACGCCGGCAACCCACCACGCGCGATGCGCGCGTAGCCGACTTCGGCTCGACCAGAAAGGACGTGGTCGAGGCGCCTACAGGAGGCCGTGGCGGAGGAAGGCGTTGTAGACGCCGTCGGCCGTGACACTCGTCGTGACCTCGTCGGCGAGAGCCTGCAGTTCCGGGTCGGCGTTGCCCATCGCGATGCCGATGCCGCAGACCTCGAACATCTCGACGTCGTTCCAGCTGTCGCCGATGCCGATCGCCGTGGCGGGATCTGCGCCGAGATGATCGAGCAGGTGGAGGATCGCCGATCCCTTGGTCGTGCCGCGCATCCCGACCTCGCCATTGGATCCGCCGGGCAGCGGCATGCTGCCGGGGACGACGTGGAAGTGCTCGCCCAGGTCGGTCTGCAGCTGAGCCACCATGCCGGGGGATTCGCTCATGAAGACGGCCTTCGCGATCTGCGTCCGATCCGCCTGGGAGAGGTCGTGGACGTTCGGAACGATCAACGGGTCGGTCCCGCTCCGCAGTCGGTGCACCAGTTCTACGAACATTTCGCGGACGCGCCGGCCGCCGTAGACGCGGGCATCCGATTGGAGGAAGTAGTGGATGCCGTGCTCGTTGAAGTAGTCGGTGAGCAGTGTGACAGCCTCCACCGGCATCGTGCGGGCCAGCACGGTCTCGTCTCCGCTGGTCGCAAACGCGCCGCCGTTCGTGATCGCCCCGTCGAAGCCGATGGCCCGCACCTCGGGGTGGATGTCACCAGCCGAGCGTCCCGTGCAGAGGTAGACCAGGTGCCCCGCTCTCCGTGCGGATGTGATCGCCTCGACGGTGGAGGCAGCGACCGAGGTGCCGTGATCGAGGATCGTCCCGTCGACGTCGAGGAAGACGATACGACGAGCGGGCGCAACTGTCACGGTTCCATTCTCCCAGTGCCGAGGGGTGTCGTCTCCACGCCTCGATCGTCGACGGTGGCGCCTGACGACGCCCACCGCGTCAGGTCGTTTCGCKGACCACGAGGTGCGCGTCGGTCTCCGGTCCCGCGAGAGGCGCGGGCGCGCCGGTGGCGGCACTGAGCGCGAGCTCGGCGAGGTAGCGACCGAGTCCGGCGGTGTCGATCCGGACGCTGGAGAGTGCGGGCACGAACAGCCGGGCGAGGGGGGTGTCGTCGTGGCCGATCACGGCGAGATCTTCGGGGACGCGGATGCCGGCTCGCAGGGCCGCGCCGACGACCATGGCCGCGATGTCGTCGTTATAGGCGACGACTGCCTCGACCTCGGCAGCCACCCACTGCTCGACGCGGTCGCCCGCCGTCCCCTCGGTCACCGCGTCATCAGCGATGAATGCCTCTGCTGAGGCATCCTTCAGCGCGGCATCCGCTCGAGCTCTGCGCTGCGTGACGAGATCGGACACCCGAGGGTCGGCGGAGCGTGCGAAGGCGAGGCGCGTGTGCCCGCGGGAGAGCAGGTGCTCCACCTGCAGACGGGGTCCTTCCGCGAATCCGAGCTGGTCGCCTGCGCTGAGCTCGTCCGCCGGCTGCGGAGGGATGATGTGCTCGACGCCGCTGGCCCGAATGGAGTCGAGCTGCTCCGCAGTGAAGGTGGTCATCCCCATCACGACGTCAGGTCGGAGGGTTTCCCACAACGGCTGCGCCTGACCGCCGGGATGCGGCGTCATCGTGACGAGCGCGTAGCCGGCTTCGTCGAGGGCGAGGGATGCCTCGTCCAAGTGCGTGCGCATCGCGTAGTCGAGCGGCCAATCGGGGAGGACGAGGAGGATGATCCGGCTCCGTCCGCTGGCGAGCGCTCGCGCGGCCGTGTTGGCGCGGTAACCGAGGCGCTTCGCCTCGTCGAGCACCCGAGCGCGCGTGGCCTGGGAGATGGTCTGACCAGGCGTGTCGTTGAGCACGAATCCGACCGTGGCGCGGGAGATGCCGAGCGAACGAGCGACATCCGCTGCCGTGACCCGCCTGGCGGACTGTGCCGTCGACGTCATCCGAGCCTCCTGACTGTCTTTGCGAATGAACTTGCGCGCGCTAGTGACTGTATCGTATCCTCGGATCACTAGCACGCGCTAGCCATCGCGACCAGTCCCCCCGGACCATTCCCTCTCGACAATGGAGTCCCCATGAGCACCCCGATCGACGACGCAGACATCGTGACCCCCGTACCCGGCTCGATGCCGCTGCCCACGGTCAACGCGACGGCGGTGGCCGAGACATCCGCTCTGCCGCCCGAGGATCTGCCGAAGGTCAGCGCCCGCTACATCTGGTTCATGGTGCTGGCGCAGTTCGGCGTCTTCATGGCCTTTATCACCCCGATCGCAATCTCGCTGGCGATTCGCGTGGCCGAGATCGCGCCGGAGCACCAGGAGTACCTCGGGTACATCACCGGCTCCGGTGCCCTGTTCGTGATGCTCACCGCGCCGTTCATGGGCATCTGGAGCGACCGCACCCGCACCCGCCTGGGCCGCCGCCGCCCGTTCATGATCGGCGGAATGATCGTCGGGGTCGTCTCGCTCGCCGTGATGGCGATGGCTCCCTCGATCCTGCTGCTCGGGTTCGGCTGGATCCTCGCGCAGTGGGGCTGGGGAACCGTGCTCGGCAACCTGCAGAACTCCACCGCCGATCGCCTGCCGGAATCCCAGCGCGGGAAGGTCGCCGGACTCACCGGCTTCGCCACCCAGGTCGCCCCGGTCATCGGTGTCATCGCGACGATCGGGGTCACTGGCAACGCGCTCCTGCTCTTCCTCATTCCTGGTCTCGTCGGCGTGGTGCTCGTCACCCTGTTCGTCACCCTGGTGCACGAAGACGACAGTCGGATGCTGCCGCGCGAGCACATCGGACTGTCCGGGGTGCTGCGCAAATACGTCTACAACCCCAAGACGTACCCCGACTTCTCGTGGAACTGGGCCGGCCGATTCCTCTTCTACTTCGGGCTCACGCTCAACACCACGTTCACCTCGTACTTCTTCGCCGAGCGACTCGGCGTCTCGATCACCGAGGTTTCCGGTGTCATCGGCACCCTCGGTGCCATCGGCGTGCTCGCCGTCACGGCAGGCGCCCTCGGTGGCGGATTCCTCTCAGATCGATTCCGCCGTCGCAAGGTCTTCGTCCTCCTCGGTGGTGCGATCATGGCGGTCGGCATGGTGGTCATGGCGCTCTCGGGCTCGCTGCCTGTGCTTTTCGCGGGCTCGCTGATCGTGTCGCTCGGCATCGGGCTGTTCTCGGCCGTCGACATGGCGCTGCTGCTCGATGTGCTGCCGGAGAAGACGACGGATGCCGGACGATTCATGGGGATCACCGGATTCGCGACCTCCATCCCGCAGGCGGCGGCACCGTTCATCGCCTCCTGGATTCTGCTCATCGGTGTGACCGGAGCAGCCAAGAACTACACGCTGCTGTTCCTCGTGGCCGCAGCTCTCGTCCTGGTCGGCGGCCTCGTCATCCTGCGCATCCGCTCCGTCCGCTGACCCACCCGACCCACTCCCTGAGGACCTCCATGACCGTCTCCGTCAGCCCCGTCCGCTTCGAGCACCACCGCGATGCGGTCRGCATCGGAGAGTCCGCCCCGCGCCTGAGCTGGATCGTCGAGGCCGCCCMGGCGGGCTGGCGGGCGGCGAGTTACGAGCTCGAACGGATCGGCGGCGAGGTCGTCACGGTCGACAGCGCGGACTCGGTGCTCGTGGCTTGGCCGTTCGCCGCCCTTGGTTCGCGCGAGCGGGCTGAGGTGCGGGTGCGGGTCACCGGCACCGACGGGACCTCGTCGGAGTGGAGCGAGTGGGCGGCCGTCGAGACCGGTCTGCTCGAGGCATCCGATTGGGAAGCTCTGCTGGTCGGGCCGGTCGACGACTCGATCGCGTCGCCTCTCGTGCGCGGCACCTTCGAGATTCGGGATGCCGCGATCCGTCGTGCGCGGATCTATGCGACGGCGCACGGGGTCTATGAGCTGGAACTCAACGGAGTCCGGGTCGGGGACCAGGAGCTCGCGCCCGGATGGACGGCCTACGAGTCGCGCCTGCGCTACCAGACCTACGACGTCACCGACCTGGTCGCGCCGGGCGCGAACGGTGTCGGCGCCTGGCTCGGCGACGGCTGGTGGCGCGGCCACCTCGGCTGGGACGGACGCAAGGACCTGTACGGCAGCCGGCTCGGCGTGCTGGTGCAGCTCGAGATCGAGTACGCGGACGGCGAGCGTCAGGTCGTGGCGTCCGGTCCCGACTGGGCTGCGGCCGATGGTCCCATCCGCTCGTCGGACCTCTACAACGGGGAGGACTTCGACGCTCGGCTGCTCGACCCGAGCTGGTCCGAGGCCGCGGCCGACCTCGGGGGTTGGGAGCCTGTCGCCGTGCGCGAGCTCGATGTCACGGCCCTCGTCGCGCCGGACGGTCCGCCGGTGCGGTGCGTCGAGTCGCTCGCCGTCCGCGAGGTCATCACCTCGCGATCCGGGAAGACGATCCTCGATTTCGGACAGAACCTCGTCGGACGGCTGCGCATCCGCGTCACCGGCAGCGCCGGCGATGTCATCACCCTGCGGCACGCGGAGGTGCTCGAGCATGGCGAACTGGCGACCGGCCCGCTGCGCGCAGCGAAGGCGACCGACACCTACACCCTCGCGGGGGACGGTGAGCAGACGTGGGCGCCGCGGTTCACGTTCCACGGCTTCCGGTACGCGGAGATCACCGGCTGGCCCGGCGATCTCGATCCCACCGCCGTGACCGCGGAGGTGCTGCACTCCGACATGGAGCGAACCGGCTGGTTCGCGGCCTCCGATCCGCTCGTCGACCGGCTGCACCAGAACGTGGTCTGGGGCATGCGCGGCAACTTCGTCGACGTGCCCACCGACTGCCCGCAGCGCGATGAGCGCCTCGGCTGGACGGGCGACCTCCAGGTCTTCGCGCCCACCGCCGAGTACCTCTTCGACTCGGCAGGTTTCTTGACCTCGTGGCTCAAGGACCTCGCGGCCGAACAGCAGCGCCACGGCGGAACCACCATGGTCGTGCCTGCGATCACCACCGGCTACCAGGGGCCGATGGCCGGGTGGGCGGATGCCGCGACCGTCGTGCCGTGGACGCTCTACCGCGCCTACGGTGACCTGGAAGTGCTCCGCACGCAGTTCGGGAGTATGGCCGCATGGGTTGACGAGGTCGCCGCGGCCGCGGGGGAGGACCGCGTGTGGAGCGCCGGGTTCCAGTTCGGCGACTGGCTTGACCCGACCGCGCCGGCAGGACGACCCGAGGCCGCGCAGACGTATTCCGAGATCGTCGCGACCGCGTATTTCGCACGTTCGGCGCGGATCGTTGCGGACGCGGCCGCCGTGCTCGGCCGGCATGAGGAGGCGGCGCGATACGGCGGACTCGCCGACGAAGTCTCCTCGGCGTTCCACCGCGAGTACGTGTCGCGCTCGGGCCGGGTGCTTTCCGATTCGGCGACCGCGTATGCGCTCGCACTGCAGTTCGACCTCATCGCCGACCCCGCCGAGCGCACCCGCGCGGCGGACCGGCTCGCCGAGATCGTCCGGGGGAACGGCTACAAGATCTCCACCGGGTTCATCGGCACGCCGCTGATCTGCGACGCGCTCAGCGCGAATGGCCACGCCGATGCTGCGTACCGCCTGCTGCTGCAGACCGAGAACCCGTCGTGGCTCTACTCGGTGAAGATGGGCGCGACCACGATCTGGGAACGCTGGGACTCGCTCCTGCCCGACGGCACCGTCAATCCGAGCGGGATGACTTCGTTCAACCACTACGCCTTCGGCGCGGTCGCCGACTGGATGCATCGCGTCGTCGCCGGGCTCGCGCCTGCCGAGCCCGGCTACCGGCGCCTGCGGATCGCACCCCAACCCCCGCGACGCGGCCTGACCGAGGCATCCGCTCGGCTGCGGACTCCGTACGGCGACGCATCGACTGCCTGGGTGCTCGAAGACGGGGAGATCAGGGTCACGGTGACCGTACCGGTTGGCGCGACCGCGGAAGTCGTGCTGCCCTCGGGGTCCACCCATGAGGTCGAGCAGGGCACGCACGCGTTCGCCGAGCTCTTCGAGGTGCACGCGATCGAGCGCGCCGTAGTCACGGTGGACACGCCGCTGGGCGATCTCATCGACGACGCTGAGGCGATGGCCGTGCTGATCGGCGTCATCACGAAGTACGTGCCCGAGGCGGCTGACCAGATGTCGGCCGGGCTCCGCGGCCAGGACGCGGTCACGCCCCGGCAGATCTCCGGCATGCTGCCGCACGCCGAGCAGGTGCTCAGGGATCTGGAGCGCGGATTCGCGGCAGTGTCGGCAGGCGAAGAGGTCCCGCTCGAGGTCATCACAGCCCCGGAACCGACCGCCGAGGACGACGCGGAGCTCGCCGCGCGGGCTGCCCTGCTCACCGGGCGCGACTTCTGGTCGACTCGCGAGGGTGACGGCATCCGCTCTCTCGTCCTGACCGACGGCCCGCACGGCGTACGCCGACAGGACGGCTCCGCCGACAACCTGGGACTCAACGACAGCCTGCCTGCCACCTGCTTCCCGACGGGTGCCGCCCTGGGATCCAGCTGGGATCGGGACCTGATCCGCGAGGTCGGCGTCGCGCTCGGCGAGGAGGCCCGCGCGCTCGAGGTCGACGTCCTCCTCGGCCCGGCGATCAACATCAAACGATCGCCACTCGGCGGCCGCACCTTCGAGTACCTCTCCGAGGACCCGCGGCTCACGGGTGAACTCGCGGCCGCCTACGTGCAGGGCGTGCAGAGCACGGGCGTCGGCACGTCCCTCAAGCACTTCGCCGTGAACAGCCAGGAGACCGACCGGATGCGCGTCGACGCTCAGGTCGACGCCCGCGCGCTCCGCGAGATCTACCTGCCCGCCTTCGAGAAGGTGGTCAAGGATGCCGCGCCCACGTCAGTGATGTCCGCCTACAACGCCATCAACGGCACCTTCTCGTCCGAGAACCACTGGCTGCTCACCGAACTGCTGCGCGACGACTGGGGCTTCGAGGGACTCGTCGTCTCGGACTGGGGAGCCATCAAGGACCGCGTCGAGGCTCTCAAAGCCGGGCTGGATCTCGAAATGCCCGGCACCGGTGACGAGGGAACCGCGGCGATCGTCGAGGCCGTCCGCTCGGGGCGAATCGATGCCGCCCTCGTCGAGCGCAGCGCAGCGCGGCTGGCCACGCTCGCAGAGCGGACCGCTCAGCCCGCAGAGGCCTCGCGGACCTTTGATGCTGACGCACACCACGCCCTCGCGCGGCGTGCGGCTGCGGCATCCGTCGTCCTGCTCCGCAACGAACACGACACCCTTCCGGTTCGGGCTGGACAGAAGATCGCTGTGCTCGGAGAACTCGCCGAACACCCGCAGTACCAGGGCGGCGGCAGCTCTCACGTCAACGCGACGCGGGTCGACATCCCGCTCGACCAGCTGCGCGTCGCGCTCGGCGAGGAGAACGTGACCTACGCGCCGGGCTACTCGAAGAAGCAGGCCGGCGACACTGAATCGCTGCGCAGCGACGCACGCACCGCGGCCGAAGCGGCCGACATCGCGGTCGTCTTCGTGGGGCTGTATGAACAGGACCAGTCCGAAGGATTCGACCGAGAGCACCTCGAGCTCCCCGCAGCCCATGTCGCCCTGATCCAGGCAGTGGCCGGCGTCGCGAAGCGGACCGTGGTCGTCCTCTCCAATGGCGGAGTCGTCTCGCTCGAACCGTGGCACGACAGTGTCGATGCGATCGTCGAGGGCTGGGCGCTCGGCCAGGCGGTCGGCGGCGCGTTCGCCGACGTCCTCACCGGGGCTGTCAGCCCATCCGGTCGACTCGCGGAGTCGATCCCGCTCGCGCTGTCGGACACCCCGGCGTACCTGAACTTCCCCGGCGAGAACGAGGTCGTCCGCTACGGCGAGGGCGTCTTCGTCGGCTACCGGTACTACACCTCCACCGGACGAGCCGTCCGGTACCACTTCGGCCACGGACTCGGCTACACCAGCTTCGACTACGACGGACTCGACGTTCGGCCCACCGGTGCCGACACCGCACTCGCCCGGGTGACGGTGCGCAATGTCGGGGTAGTGGCGGGGGCGGAGATCGTCCAGTTCTACGTGGCGCCGGCACCTTCGGCCGTGCGGCGGCCCGTGCGTGAACTGGCCGGGTTCGCCAAGGTGCACCTCGAGCCGGGCGAGCAGGCGACGGTGGAGGTGGCCCTGGATCGGCGGGTGTTCGCATTCTGGGATGTCACCGGTGACAGATGGTGGGTGCAGCCGGGGGTGTACGAGGTGCAGCTCGGCCGGTCCGCCGACGCCATCATCGACGCGCGCGAGGTGCTACTGGAGGGCGATGTCGATCGACCCCAGCCGCTCAGCCTCGACGCCACCGTGGGCGACTGGTTCGGCCATCCGGTCGTGGGTCCGGCGCTCATGCAGGCGATGATGTCCGGCGCGTCCGCCGAGCAGCTGGCCGCGGCCGAAGAGAACGCGAACATGCTCAAGATGGTCGAGTCGATGCCGATGGGGCAGTTCGCCCGGTTCCCCGGTGTGGAGATCCCGGATGCCGCGCTCGACCAGCTCATCGCGATGAGCGTCGCCGCGGCATCCGTTGACGCTCCCGTGTGAACCGCAGCCTCCGCTGAGGGCGGCCGAAGCGGGCGTGGGTCGGCACCTTGTCAACCCCCAGAGGAAACGCTCGCAGCAGAGTGAGCATGGCTGTCATGACCATCGAGAAGAACGCGACATCCGCGCCGGTCCGTGAGCGCTCGGCGAAGCAGCTGACGAGCGCTGAACAGGGTGCTGCGCGTCCGTCGAAGGGATCGCCCGGCTCTCAGACCGTGCTCCTGGTGCACGACGGGGTGAAGGCGCTGGAGGATATCGGCCTCGCCGATCTTCCGGACGCGATCAGGAAGGCCACGAGGCAGAAGGGCTTCGTGTGGGTTCAGCTGGTCAATCCTGACGAGGCCCTCGTCACCCGGGCCCGGGAGACGCTCGGCATCCACCCGGTCGCCGCGGCGGATGTCGTCTCGGGCCGTCAGCAGCCGAAGGTGCAGCAGTTCGCCGATCATCTCTTCGTCCTGCTGTGGCAGCTCATCGTCGATCGAGACGCGGGCGACATCGCCCTCGGTCAGACGTTCCTGTACATGGGCGACGGATGGCTGCTGACCGTTCAGCGCGTCGACGAGAAGCAGCCCACCGACTTGACGGCGCTGGTCGAGGAATCGCCCACGGAGCTGCGCGACAGCCCGATGGCGGCGGCGTACGTGATCATGGCGGCGATCGTCGACGGCTACGCGAAGGCGGCCGCAGACGTGGAGACCGCTCTCGAAGAACTTGAGGAGCAGGTCTTCAGCGAGTCCACGACCGAGGACCACAAGCGCATCTACCGAGTCCGCAAGGACATCGGTCGCATCGATCGCGCAGTGTCGAGCATCGCCGCCGCCCTCCGCGAGAGCACCGACCACCTGGACGCGATGACGGTCGGACACGAGCATGTGGTCCCGTATCTGCACGACCTGCTGGATGACGCGGCCGGCACAGCCGCCCTGATCAACGATCAGAGCCGCGCCCTGGATGCGATCCTCTCCAGCCACGAGAGCAATGTCGCCGCTCGTCAGAACAAGGACATGCGCACCATCTCGGCGTTCGCTGCTCTGCTCGCACTGCCGACGCTGATCGCCGGGCTGTACGGGATGAACTTCAAGAACATCCCGCTCGTCCAATGGCAGTACGGCTGGGTCGCGATCGCCGCCGTGCTCATCGCCGTCGACATCACCATCTACATCATGTTCAAACGGCGCCGTTGGCTTTAGCGAGGATCCTCGCGTCTACCCTGGGTGAGGACATTCGCTCGGAGTCGGGAGCGGCCGGCGTGAGGCAGGAGCACGGGACATGAACGATCGACCCATCGAGGGACTTCGCGACTACATCGAGCATCTGCGTCAGCTGGGCTATTCGGTCCGGGACGGTCATACTCCCGACCCTGATCTGATCGACCCGCAGGGCAACGCCGTCTACACCTGGCAGGAGGGGTATCCCTATCCCGAGCTGATGGAGCGCGACGCATACGAGCTGGAGAAGTACCGGCTGCAGGTCGAGCTGCTCAAGTTCCAGTACTGGCTGGAAGACAACGGCCAGCGCGCCATCATCCTGTTCGAGGGGAGGGATGCCGCGGGCAAGGGCGGCACGATCAAACGGTTCACCGAGTACCTGAATCCTCGGACGGCGCGGACGGTCGCGCTCACCATGCCGACCGAGCGGGAGCGGGGGCAGTGGTACTTCCAGCGCTACGTGCAGCACCTTCCCACTGCGGGGGAGATCGTGATGTTCGACCGGTCCTGGTACAACCGGGCCGGAGTCGAGCGGGTGATGGRGTACTGCAGCGACCAGGAGTACGAGGACTTCATGGTGCAGGCGCCGAGCTTCGAGAAGATGCTCGTCGATTCCGGCATCCATGTCACCAAGTTCTGGTTCTCGGTGTCGAGAACCGAGCAGCGCACCCGATTCGCGATCCGCCAGCTCGACCCGGTGCGGCGGTGGAAGCTCTCGCCCAACGACCTCGCATCGCTTGACCGGTGGGAGGACTACACGGCCGCGAAGGAGGAGATGTTCCACCGCACCGACAAGAAGCACGCGCCGTGGACGATCATCCGATCGAACGACAAGAAGCGTGCCCGGCTCAACGCCATGCGGTTCTTCCTCGGCCAGTTCGACTACGAGGGACGAAACGACGACGTCATCGGGGATGTCGATCCGCTGCTGGTGATGCGCGGCAAGCAGGAGACCGCAGACGAGTAGGCGAGACGCGCGGCGACAGCCGCTCGCCCAATTGGCGCCTCAGTCCGATTCGGTGGGTGTCGGCTCGGGGGCGTTGCCCTCCTCCCGCAGCTGTGCCTTGACGTCGTGCTCGACGATGATGGGCACGAAGTCGCGCACCGGCGCATCATCCAGCGACTCCTGCACCTCGGCGACTCGCGCTTCGATGTCCTCCGGCGGCACGGATGGGAATCGCGATGTCAGCCGGTCCACCACATGGTGGATCGCGGCATCCTCGTTCTCGGACTTCTCCATGGGTGTGACGCTACGGCCGCGTTCCGGGCGTCTCAACGGGTTGACTCGCCCGCGGATCTCCGTCATCCTGCACCCACTTGCGCGATGACGGCGTTCACGGGATGTGCCGGAGGGCAGATCCCGGACGGCGCTAGGTTAGCGGTAAACTAGCGGAACACGCGAAGCGTTCGAGAGCGGCAGACGCTCCTGGTTGGGAGTGGAAATGGCCCTCATGCTCGGCACTTACGCCCTGGCGTGGGGGCGATCGGAGGCGGAACACGCCGAGGTCGTCAGGGCTGCGTCCGAGCACGGCTGGATCGACGGTCTGGAGGTGCCATGGACGGGATCCCTGGCCGCCGATCTCCCCGAGGTTCTGACCGCGACACGGCCGGATTGGCGCATCGTCATCACATCCCTCCCCCGCACGATGGCGCAGGTCGCCGGCCAGCCGACAATCGGGCTGGCTTCCTCCGACCCCGACGGCAGGCGAGCGGCGATGACGGATGCCGCGAACCTGCGGTCTGCGGTCGCAGCGCTCAATGATGCACTGGGCAGAGCCGCCGTCGCGGCGATCGAAGTGCACAGCGCACCCAGGACGCAGGATGTGCCCTCAGGGTGCAGCGCCCTCGCACGATCCCTCGAGGCGATCGCCGACTGGGACTGGGATGGCGCGCAGCTGCTCCTCGAGCATGTGGACGCGAAGGTCGCTGGTCTCGCTCCTGCCAAGGGATTCCTGACGCTCCAAGACGAGCTCGAGGTCATCACCGAGAGTTCACTGCCGATCGGCATCCTCATCAACTGGGGCAGATCGGCCATCGAGCTCCGGGATGCCGCGCAGGTGATCGACCATGTGGCGCTGGCGCGTGAGGCCGGTGTGCTGAAAGGGCTGATCTTCTCGGGAGCGAGCGCCGTGGCGACGGATCATGGTGAGGCGTGGGCAGATCAGCACCTGCCCGCCAGCCGACATGAGCCGAACTCGCTGCTGACCACGGAACTGATGGATGACGCGCTGCGCGTTGCCGGCCCCCTCGACTTCACCGGTGTCAAGATGGCGTGGCGCGGGTCTCTGCAGGACGGGACCGAGATGCTCCTCGACACGGCGCGCACGGTGTCCGCCATCACAGACCGCTACCGGCATACGACCCCTTAGGGAGGGCTCACATGGGTCGTGCTCAAGATGTGAACAAGCCGACGACGATCTACGACGTCGCGCGAGTGGCCGGTGTGTCGCACCAGACGGTGTCGCGAGTCCTCCGGGGTCTGCAGGGCATGAGCGCAGAAACCAGGGAGCGGGTTCAGCGGGTCGCGGAGGAACTCCACTACCGTCCGAGCGTCGTCGCTCGCGAGCTCGCCTMGTCGAGGCCGAGTCGAATCGGGGTGGTCGGCTATGAGACGTTCGAGTCGAGCACGAGCAAGGTCCTCAAGGGCGTCAACGACGTCGCCACCGCGGCGGGCTATGTGCTCGACATCGTGACCGTCGACCCGCTCGGCGACGTCGAGGAGATCACCCGGCGCCTGGACGCCATCAACGGCAGCGACGCGGCAGGACTGCTGGCGACGTCACCGACAGCGAACGTGCGGCAGGCGCTCGAGCACAGCGTCTTCCGCATGCCGGTCTTCCTCGATGTGAACGGCGATGTCGACCACACGCCCGGCCCCCGCTTCGGCACGAKCATCTCCGCTCAGCTCGTGATGGATCATCTGCGTGCACTGGGTCACCGCCGCATCGCCCATGTGGCCGGCCCCGCCGGATGGGACAGCGCCTCGAACCGGGAGTCCGTCTATCGTGCGTCGTTCGCCGGGGGCGACATCGACGAGGGGTGGGTGGTGCGGGGCGACTGGTCGGCGAAGTCCGGCTACGAGGCCGCGCAGCTGCTCCCGTTCGGGACCGGAATCACCGCGATCTTCGTTGCGAATGATCGGATGGCGCTCGGTGTGCTGCGCGCCCTGACGGAGCGCGGAATCCGGGTGCCGCAGGACATCAGCGTGGCAGGGATCGACGACATTCCAGAAGCCGCATACTTCGGACCGCCGCTCACCTCGGTGCACATCGACTTCGCCGAGGGCGGTCGGGTCGCGGCGCGCAGTCTCATCCGCCTGATCGAGAATCCGGGCACGCCCCTTCCGGAATACCCCGTGAGCACCCTGATCGCCCGGAGCTCCACCGCGCCCATCGCTTAGCGGATCCGCCGTGAGCTCATGCTTGCGCAATCCCAGGGCATGCATTACGTTACCGCTAAACCCAGTTGCTTTACCGGTAACGTACGGGCATTTGACGAGGTTGTCACGGATGCCCGCGCTACGGAGGATCGCTCGCGGTCTTCGCCGGCGGGTCGCTGGCAGTCCCGTTCCACGCCCACCATCGCGCCGACGCGGCCGGTGGCCTGTCATGACAAGGAAGTAGTGCAGATGAGCAGACGAATCTCACGGGTCGCAGCGATCCTGGCGGTGGGAGCCCTCGCCGGCTCCGCTCTCGCAGGGTGCTCGGCCCCCGCCCCCGAGGAGGAGGAGGCCGCCGGCCCGGTGATCCTTCGGTACTGGTCTTGGGCGCCGAACATCGCGAAGATCGTCGAGGTCTGGAACGCGCAGAACCCCGACATCCAGGTCGAGGTCAACACGTCGACCGGGTCCAACGACATCGTGGCCAAGCTCTCGGCGGCGAAAGAAGCCGGGACGCTCCCCGACCTCTCGAACACCTCATACGAGAACCTTCCGAACCTCGTCGTCAACGGCATCGCCGACGACATCACCGATGCTTTCGGCGACTACGAGGACCAGATCGCACCCGCCGCGTGGAACCTGACCACGTTCGACGGCAAGAACTACGCCGTGCCCCAGGGCACCGGGCCGCAGTTCCTCTTCTATCGGACGGACCTCTTCGAGGCCGCCGGCGTCGAGGCCCCGACCACCTGGGACGAATACGCCGACGCGGCGCGGGCGATCCACGCCGCCGACCCCACCAAGTACCTCGCGACCTTCCCGGCCAACGACGCGCAGCTCTTCGGGGCCCTCAGCCAGCAGGCCGGTGCGGAGTGGTGGAGCCAGTCCGACGACACGTGGACCGTCGACATCGACGGTGAAGCGAGCTCGAAGGTGGCTGACTACTGGAACGGACTCGTCGACGAAGGCGTGGTCGCCACCTTCAAGACCTTCACGCCGGAGTGGGCGGCCGCCCTCGCGGACGGCACGATCGCGAGCTGGCTCAGTGCCGTGTGGGCGCCCCCGCTCATCAACCAGAACGCTCCCGACACCGCGGGCCTGTGGGCAGCCGTCCGCATCCCGCAGTGGGAGCCGAACGACCCCCAGTCCGGAGTGGTCGGCGGGTCGGGAACGGTGGTCACCACCGGAACGAAGTACCCCGAGCAGGCACGGGAATTCGCGATCTGGCTGAACAACTCTCCCGATGCGCTGAACGCCTACATCGAGAATGCGAGCATCTGGCCCGCCAACCTCAAGGGCCGGGAACTTCCCGCACTCGCCGCAGCGACTCCGGTCGCGCTGAAGGATCCCTCCGGCTACTACGAGCTCGCCGCCGAGATCGACGACGAGACCGTCGAGGTGACCTTCGGACCGGACGTCGCCCTGGCCTACAGCGCGTTCAACGATGCCTTCAGCGAAGCCGTCTCTACGGGCACGCCGTTCACCGATGCGCTGACAAAGGTGCAGACGGCCGTCGTCGACGACATGACGAAGCTCGGCTACAAGGTCGAATAGCCCCGCTGGGACCCGGCGCCTGCGTCGGGTCCCAGCCCTCCCCGAAGGCAGTCATGACTTCCATCACTCCACGGCGCCAAGAGTCCCGGCCCGTCCCGGAGGCAGCTGTGAGTTCGGTCGCTCCCCGGCGGACTGGATCGCTCCAGCCGCGGCGCGCTCCCTGGCTCTTCGTCGCACCGGCCGTGCTGCTCGCGCTCGGTCTGCTGGTCGCCCCCCTGCTGTACACGCTCTGGCTGAGCTTCCAGGGCCGGCGGATCAGCGGCTCCGGCCTGGGCGTCGCCACCGAGGTCTTCGTCGGCTTCGACAACTACGTCCGGACGCTCACGAACGGCGACCTCTTCCAGAGCTTCGGCCGGATGATCATCTACGCCCTCATCGCCGTGCCGGTGACGATGATCCTCGCGCTCGTCTTCGCTCTGCTGCTCGACAATCTCTCCACCAGGTTCGGCCGAACCTCGCGCATCAGCATCTTCGTCCCGTACGCGGTCCCCGGCGTCATCGCGGCGCTCATGTGGGGATTCATGTACCTGCCTGGCGTGAGCCCCATCCTGGCGGTGTTCTCCGCGCTGGGCCTGCCCGAGCCCGACCTCATGGGCCCGGTCTCGATCTACTTCGCCATCGCGAACATCACGGTGTGGGGTTCGGTCGGCTTCAACATGGTCATCCTCTACACATCGCTGCGGGGACTTCCGCAGGAGCTGTATGACGCGGCCCGGATCGACGGCTGCTCGGAGTGGCAGCTCGCCATGAAGATCAAACTTCCGCTGATCGTGCCTGGGCTCGTCCTCACTGGTCTGTTCACGGTCATCGGGGCGCTGCAGGTGTTCAGCGAACCCAACACCCTCATGACGCTGACGACGTCGATCGGATCCGACTGGGTGCCGATGATGCTCGTCTACCGTGACGCGTTCGTCACCAACGACCTGTACGGCGCTTCCGCGACCGCGATCATCATCACCGCGGTGACCCTCGTCGCCTCCCTCGGGCTGCTCAAGATCCTGCAGGGGCGAGCCTTTGGAGAAGACTCATGAGCGAAATGGTCGGGCGCCCCACGAAGGYTGCGTTCCTGCCGACGGCGACACTGCTGGTCGGGGCCATCTACTGCCTCATCCCGGTCTTCTGGCTGATCTCGGCGTCCACGAAGACCGCAGGCGAACTCGCCAGCACCTTCACCCTGTGGCCCAGCTTCAACGGCGGCTTCCAGGAGAACCTCGTCAACCTCTTCCAGTTCAACGACGGCGAGTTCTTCCGCTGGACCGGGAACAGCATCATCTATTCCGTAGGCGGTGCCGTGCTCTGCACGATCGTCTCGGCGGCCGCAGGTTACGGCCTGGCCAAGTACTCGTTCCGCGGCAAGAACATCGTGTTCAATCTGCTGCTCATCGGCGTGCTCATCCCGGGCGTCATCCTGGCGATCCCGCAATACCTGCTGCTCTCGCAGATCGGCATCGCCGGCACCTACTGGTCGGTGCTCCTGCCGAGCATCATCAGCCCGTTCTCCATCTATCTCGCGCGCATCTATGCCTCGGCGGTCATCCCGATGGAGATGATCGAGGCAGGGCGGCTCGACGGTGCGAGCGAGTGGCGGATCTTCCGCTCGGTGGGTCTGCCGCCGATGGTGCCTGGGCTCATCACGATCTTCCTGCTGCAGTTCGTCGCGATCTGGAACAACTTCCTGCTGCCGTACATCATGCTGAGCCGCCAGGAGACGTTCCCGCTGACCGTCGGATTCCAGTCGATGATGAACCAGGGGACCGACCAGCCCAACGTCTACAACCTCGTGATCATGGGATGCCTCCTGGCGATCATCCCCTTGATCCTGCTGTTCCTCTTCCTGCAGCGCTACTGGAAGCTCGACCTCGTCAGCGGAGCGCTGAAGGGATGAGCGACTCGACACTTCCCACCGGCGCCTGGCCGGTGATGCTGACGCCCTTCAACGAGAACCGCTCCATCGACTGGAACGCGCTGGATGCGTACACCGACTGGCTCATCGAACTGGGTTCCGCCGGCCTGTTCGCGGTCGCGCTGTCCAGCGAGATGTACGACCTCAGCCATGACGAGCGGCTCGAACTGTCGGCGCGGGTCGTCGCACGCGCGGCCGGGCGAGTGCCGGTGGTCGCATCGTCGGCTGCTTCCGGTTCGGCCGCCCAGCAGTCGGAAGCAGCCGGCGAGGTCGCGCAGACCGGCGTTTCGGCTGTCGTGCTCATCTCCTCGCTGGTCGCGCGGAACGACGAACCCGAGTCGGTGTGGCTCGGCAACATCGACGCGATCCTGAGCGCGAATCCGGGTGTCGACTTCGGCATCTACGAATGCCCGCTGCCCTACAAGCGGCTTCCGTCGATCGATGCGATCCGGCACTTGGCGCAGAGCGGCAGGTTCTCGTTCTACAAGGACACCAGCCATTCGCTCGATGTCATGACCGCCCGCATCGACGCGATGCGCGGCACGCGACTCCGGCTCTACAACGCGGCGATCGGATCGCTCACCCCCTCCCTTCGGGCGGGCGCCTCCGGTCTCTCCGGGTATGCCGCGAACCTCTACCCCGACCTGGTCAGCTGGCTCTGCGTCAACCTCGACGATCCGCGTGCGGTCGCTGTCCAGCGACTGCTGACGGTGGTGGAGCATTCGGTGAACCTCCGGTACCCGTCATCCGCCAAGTACCTGCTCGACCGCAGCTCGCGTCTCGAGTTCCGCGCCATCAGTCGCTGGAAGCCCGAGGCGATCGGCGACCACGAGGGACTTCCCCTGCAACATCTCGCGGACTACGTGCGCGATCTCGACCTGCCCGAGGCTGCACTTTCCCGTGGGCGCTGACCAATGAATGGATCCTCCATGTCCGACCTCCCCGACGGGGCCTGGCCCGTCATGCTCACTCCGTTCTCCGCCGACCTGAGCGTCGACTGGGACGTGCTCGACCGCTACACCGACTGGCTCATCGCGCATGAGGCGGCCGGACTGTTCCCGGTCGCGCTGTCGGGGGAGATGTACGAAATGCCGGAGGCGGAGCGCCTGGAGGTGGCACGCCGGGTCGTCGACCGGGCCGCCGGCCGGGTGCCGGTGCTCGCCTCGATCGCGGAGGCGGGGACGGATGCCGAGATCGCGGCCGCGGCTGCGCGGCTTGCAGCGACCGGCGTCGACGCCGTCGTGCTCATCGCCGCCCTCCTGCTGCCCGAAGGCGCCGACGAGAGCACGCTCCGTGCGACGGTGACCACGGTGCTGGAGTCGAACCCCGGCATCCGGTTCGGCATCTACGAGTGCCCGCTGCCGTATCACCGCATCTTGTCGCTCGACGCGGTCCAGTGGCTCGCCGACACCGGCAGGTTCGTCTTCTTCAAGGAGACGAGCCACGACGTCGCCCTCATGGCTGAGCGCGTCGCAGCGGCAAGTGGCACGCCGATGAAGGTCTACAACGCGGGCATCGAGACCCTCGTGGAATCACTCGAGGTCGGTGTCTCCGGCCTCTCGGGATGGGTCGTCAACATCTACCCCGAGTACGTCGCACGGCTCTGCGCAGCTGCCACCGGCATCCCTCGCGAAGAAGCCCTTGCCTTTCAGGATGTCCTCGACAGCGTGGAACGCGGGATGGGGGCGACCTATCCGAGCTCGGCGAAGTACCTGCTCGAGAGGCGTGCGCAGATCGGGTTCGAGGAGGCCAGCCGGTGGCGCCCTGGTCCCCTAGATCATCCCGCGCTCGATCAGCTGGCCGGTCTCGTCGACGCGCTGCCGCTCGTGAACGCCTAGTCGTCAGCCGCGAGGGCGATGCTGCCGGCGAGCATCGTGTTCACGTGAGCAGCTCGTCCGTCGTCGTGCCGGCCACACCCACGGTGACCTGCGTGCCCCACGGGTCGTTGACGCGGATCGCGCGGCCATCGTCGGTGAACGCCACCTTCAGCGACTGGAGTCGTGAGATGAGAGCGTCGAGGTCTTCGCGAGCCGGCACCGACACCGCCACGTCGCCGAGGCCGAGGCTTGCAGCACGGGGCCCGGCGCCGGCGGAGTGCCAGACGTTCATCGCGATGTGGTGGTGGTAGCCGCCGGCCGAGGCGAACAGTGCGCCCGGGTAGCCGGTCGCGGTGGACTCGAATCCCAAGGCGTCGACGTAGAAGGCTCGGGCGACCTGGACGTCTCCGACCTGCAGGTGGACGTGGCCGACCCTGCCGGCCAGACCAGGTGCGGCATCGAGGATCTCCTGCGTGAGGTGATGCCGGAGGTAGTCGTTCGGGTCGAGGTATTTCGTCGCCATCTGGATCTCGCCGTCGACGAAGCTCCATTGGCTGCGAGGGCGGTCGGTGTACAGCTCGATGCCGTTGCCTTCGGGGTCGGTGAAGTAGAAGGCTTCGCTGACCAGGTGGTCGCTCGAGCCGACGAACTGACTCCGGTCATGCTGGGCGGCGCGGTAGACGGTCGCGGCCAGGCTGCCCGGATCGTCGAAGAGGAAGGCCGTGTGGTACAGCCCGGCCTGCCGGGGGTCGACCCCCGGCAGGCCGGGGGTGTGGATCAGGCGCACCATCGGGGTGGTTCCCCGGCCGAGGACCCGATGCACCTCCCGCCCGCGCGTCCGCTCTTCGAGCGGCGCGAGCGCGAGGGCCCCGGCGTAGTAGGAGGACATGCCCTCGAGGTCACCGACCCGCAGGGTCACGGCATCCATCGCGGTATCGGGGTTGAGGGTGTCCATGATGCTCTCCCTGTCGGACGTCGGATGGCGGATGTCGGATGGCGGATGTCGGGGGTCAGGCGGCGACGGCGAAGCCGCCGGTCCAGCTGATCTTCTCACCGGCGGCGAGGGTCAGCTGCAGGAAGCCGAGCGCTTCGAGTTCGTGGGCGCGGGAGAGTGCTCCGGCATCGATCGCCGAGACGCCGCCAGCCTCCACGGCGGCCGCGAGGGACTGCTTCGCCGTCGTGTCGTCGCCCGCGATGAGCACGGTCGTCGACTGTCCGCCGACCTGCTTTCCCACCAGGGTTCCTGCGAACGTCGTGTTGAACGCCTTCAGCACGGATGCCTGGGGGAGCTTCGCCTGGATCTCGGCGGCGGCAGAACTGCCGACCGGAACGGTGAGGGAGTCAAATGTGTCGAAGTTCAGCGGGTTGGTGATGTCGACGACGATCTTGCCGTCGAACTGGTCACTGTAGGCGGTGAGGATGCTGTCAACCGCCGGATACGGGACCGCGAGGACCACGATGTCGCCGGTCAGGGGAGCGGTGCCGGCCTGATCCTTGCCGATGTAGCTGACGCTGCCGCCGCCGTCGGCGAGGACACCGCCGATCGCGTTCGCCATGGTGCCGGTGCCGATGATGCTGACCTGAGTCATGAGATCTCCTAACTGGTTGTACCTACAAGTAAGTACCCTATCCGACTTTTGTTGTAGATACAAATAAAGCTATGATGGGCGCATGGGCACAGCCGTACTGACGCAGGACCAGCGCGTCGCGGTCGCGCGCCTGCATGCCCTTCTGGAACTCCTGCCCACCGCCCTGGACAAGGAGCTCGCGTCCGCGGGCATCACGTCGTTCGAGTTCACCCTCCTCGAGGCGCTGCACGAAGCGGATGGCCATCGGCTGCGCCTGAGTGCCTTGGCGTCGCGCACGAACGCGACGCTCGCCCGGCTGTCCCGCGTCGTTACGAGCCTTGAGCGCAAGGACCTCGTGCTGCGCGCACCGTGCGAGGAAGACGGTCGGGCGACCAACGCCGTCCTCACCGACGCGGGGGAGACGGTCTTCGTCGAAAGTCAGGGGCTGTACGCCGATGCGGTGCAGCGCATGGTGCTCGACGGCCTCGACGATGCCGGGGTCGACCAATTGGCGACGCTCTCCTACGCCATTCTGACCAAGCTCGACCCCGACCGCCGACTGACCATCACCGCAGATGGCGCGGCGTGCGCGGCGGATCCCATCGCCTCCGGCGACACCGAGTGCGCGGCGGATCCGCAGCCGCTGCTCTGACCGCCCGGCCCTTCTGGGCGTGTCTGCGGAACGCAGGCTGAGGGCCGTCTCGAGCGTCTGATAACGGTTTCATAACGGGCTGTGATAGCGGTTTCAGAATTGTGTATCGTCACTCCTGAAACCGCTATCAATGGAGACGCGAATGACGCTGCAGCCCGTATCGACGGAGACCGCCGAGGCGATGTCCGTCCGTTGGGGCGGTCCGCAGCTGCAGATCGTGCTCGGCTGGGGCCCAGGCGCGCCCGTTCGAATCTCGGCCGTCGTCGTCGAGCTCCGCGAACTCGCGGTCTATGCGCTGCCCTTGGTCGAACTGCTGACCGCCACGGACGGGCACCTTCCCGCCTCCGACCGGCTCGCCCACACGTCCGCAGGCGAGGAGCTGCGTTACCTCGATCACCGCGTATGGGACGCCGACGGCTGGACATGCCTCGAGATCGTCCAGGCGTCGGACTCGCTGGAAGTCGCCGTGCGGCTCGAGATGTCGAAGGGTGCTGCGGCGGTGCGCTCTCGGGTGACGGTGACGAATCGAGGTGCGCACCGGATCGTGCTGCGGTCGGTGCCGTCCTGGACCGCGGGATTCACCCTCCCCGACGCGGACGGGCACCCGCTCGACGGGTGGAGCCGGATGACCGGCCGCAGCGACTGGCTGGGCGAGGGGCGGTGGGAGCGGACGTCGCTTCGCGGCGCGGATTTCCCGGCGCTCGCTGAGCATCTCACCGGACATGATCCGCGCGGGTCGCTCACCGCGACATCGGATGGCACGTGGTCGACCGGGCGGGACCTTCCGACAGCGGCACTTGTGAACGAAACGCTCGGGCTTGCGATCGCCTGGCAGGTGGAGCACAACGGCGCCTGGCGGTGGGAGATCGGACAGGACACCGCGGGTGCGTACTACTCGCTCTCCGGGCCGACCGACGCCGACCACGCGTGGACTCAGCCGCTGGAGCCGGGGGAGACCTTCGAGACGGTGCCCGCAACGGTTGTCTATGCGTCGAACTGGGATGCCGCGGTCAGCGCCTTGACTGACTATCGACGCCGTGCGCGTCGCGCGCATGCCGACAACACCGCGATGCCGGTCGTGTTCAACGACTACATGAACACGCTCAACGGCGACCCCACCACTGAGCGACTGCTGCCCCTGATCGCGGCGGCCGCGGATGCCGGTGCCGAGGTGTTCTGCATCGACGCCGGCTGGTACGACGACAGCGGGCACTGGTGGGACAGCGTAGGCGAGTGGACTCCCTCCACCACCCGGTTCCCGGGCGGCCTGGCGGAAGTGATCGACGCGATCCGCGCCCACGGCATGGTTCCCGGGCTCTGGCTCGAGCCTGAGGTCATCGGGGTGCGCAGCGCCATGGCCGCGCGGCTTCCGGCCGAGGCGTTCTTTCAGCGGCATGGCGTGCGCATCGTCGAGCATCGCCGTTACCACCTCGACCTGCGGCATCCCGCTGCCATCGCTCATCTCGACGCCGTCGTCGATCGACTGGTCGCCGAGTTCGGCATCGGGTTCTTCAAAATGGACTACAACATCAACCCAGGGCCGGGCACCGATGTCGATGCGCCCAGTGTCGGGGCGGGGCTGCTCGCCCACAATCGCGCACACCTCGCGTGGCTCGACGGCGTCCTGGAGCGGCACCCGGATCTCATCATCGAGAACTGCGCCTCGGGTGCGATGCGGATGGACTTCGCGATGCTGTCGCGTCTGGCCATGCAGTCGACGTCAGACCAGCAGGACTTCACGAAGTACCCGCCGATCGCCGCCTCCGCACCGCTGTCGATGCTGCCCGAGCAGGCGGCCAGCTGGGCATACCCGCAACCGGAGATGCCGGCGGAGGAGGTCGCATTCTGCCTTGTCACGGGGCTCCTCGGCCGGTTCTACGTCTCGGGCCACCTCAGCAACATGGACGATTCGCGTCGGGCTCTCGTCGCCGAGGCCGTCGTCGCGGCCAAACGGCTGCGACCGTTC
>NZ_JBFUFC010000042.1:0-23299 GCF_056403635.1 Microbacterium sp. P2_F9
CGGAGAGGCCCTTGCCGTCGGCCGGGCCGACGACGATGTCCTCGGGGCGGACGCCGACGGTGACCTGGCTGCCGTTCGCGCGGCCGACCGTGTCGCGGTCGAGCGGGACGACCTCGGTGCCGAACTGAACGCCGCCCTCGGCGAGGTCCGCCGCGAAGAGGTTCATGGCGGGGGAGCCGATGAAGCCGGCGACGAACACGTTGTTCGGGCGCTCGTACAGGTCACGGGGCGTGCCGACCTGCTGGAGGAGTCCGTCCTTGAGGACCGCGATGCGGTCGCCCATCGTGAGGGCCTCGGTCTGGTCGTGGGTGACGTAGACGGTCGTGACGCCGAGGCGGCGCTGCAGCGACGCGATCTGCGTACGCGTCTGGACACGGAGCTTGGCGTCGAGGTTCGACAGCGGCTCGTCCATGAGGAACACCTGCGGCTGACGCACGATCGCGCGGCCCATGGCGACGCGCTGACGCTGGCCACCGGAGAGCGCCTTCGGCTTGCGGGTCAGGTACTCCTCGAGGTCGAGGAGCTTGGCGGCTTCGAGGACGCGTGCGGCGCGCTCTTCCTTGCCGACGCCGGCGATCTTCAGGGCGAAGCCCATGTTCTCGGCGACGGTCATGTGCGGGTACAGCGCGTAGTTCTGGAACACCATCGCGATGTCGCGGTCCTTCGGCGGGATGTCGGTGACATCGCGATCGCCGATCAGGATGCGGCCGGAGTTGACCTCTTCGAGGCCGGCCAGCATGCGCAGCGAGGTGGACTTTCCGCAGCCGGAGGGGCCGACGAGAACCAGGAACTCGCCATCGGCGACCTCGAGGCTCAGCTTGTCGACGGCGGCACGCGTGCCCCCGGGGTACAGACGAGTTGCGTTGTCAAACGTGACTGACGCCATGTTTTCTTCTCCTTCACCGGCAGGTACGTGCCGGACGATCCGTAGTGAGGAATGAGCGGGGGCTTCCCGCACGCCTTCGGTGGCGCACCTCCCAGTATGTCATGTCCGCCCCGAGTGCCGCCTGTGCGCCGGCGTCTGGGTATTTCCCAGCCTCCCTGGTTAGCATCGTGAGCGGTCGCATCCCCGCTGCGGCCTGCCGATCACCGGCCCACCGTCCCAGAAGGTTTCATGTCGAGCGACGACACGCAGAACGCTCCCGTCCCGAGCGACCGCCGAGAAGCGGTTCGTGAGAAGGCGCAGCTGGTGCAGGCGAAGCAGTCGCGCGCCCGGAAGATCCGGGTCGCGTCGGTCGCCGCCGCCGTGGTCGCCGTAGTCGTCGTCGCCGGTGTCGTGGTGTCGTGGGCGGTCGGCTCCGCCGCATCGAAGCCCATGCTCGACCCCGCCAATGTCACCGCGGACGGCGTGATCGTGACCACGATCTCGGGCGTCGCCCCCGACGACGAGCAGGGCGAGATGGCGGACGCGGATGCCGGAGCCTTGAGTGCCACCGCGGCTCCGGTGGATTCGGCTACGCCGGACCCGAGCGCGACGGCCGATGCCGCCGTCGACATCCGCGTCTACGTCGACTACCTCTCCCCAGGCTCGCAGGACTTCCAGGCCGCGAATGCGCCGCAACTCTCGTCCTGGGTGACAGAGGGCGCCGCGTCGCTGACCTACTACCCCGTCGCGATGCTGACCTCGAAGTCGAGCGGAACGCGCTATTCGCTGCGCGCCGCGAGCGCCGCCGCGTGCGTCGCCAACCACTCGCCGGAGACCTTCTTCAAATTCACGACCACCTTGCTCGCGAAGCAGCCCGATCTCGACTCCGCCGGTTTCACCGACGACGAGCTCGCGGACATGGCCCAGGCGTCCGGTGCCGCCTCGCCGAAGGTGGTCCGCGCGTGCATCGAGGACGAGGACTTCGCGTCCTGGGCCAAGGCGGCGACCGATCGCGCACTCAAGGCGATCCCCGACACCGACGGGGTCGCGCTGACCGGCACCCCGATGGTGCTCGTGAACGGCATCCCGTATGCCGGTGCCCTGGACGACCCCGCCGAGTTCTCGCAGTTCGTCCTGACGATCGCGAGCGACTCGTACTACAAGACCGCGAGCCCCACGCCGTCGCCGACCCCCTGACATTCGCGGAGTCGGCGGGCGGATAGAATGGTGGCTCTGCCGACTTGGCGCAATTGGTAGCGCACCTAACTTGTAATTAGGGGGTTACGGGTTCAAGTCCCGTAGTCGGCTCGTGGGCTCTGGGACTCGTGAGATCGCGCACGTCCCGTTGTGGGCGGCGCTGGGCGGTGCCGGTTTCATCGGCGTTCTGACCGCGATCCAGGCACGGATCAACGGCCAGCTCGGCCTCCGGCTGGGCGACGGCTTCGTGGCCGCCGTCGTCTCGTTCGGGTCGGGTCTTGCCCTGCTCGTCGTGCTCAGTGCGGCGCTGCCGGTCGGTCGGAGCGGAGTGCGCAACCTCGTCGAGGGTGTGCGAGGACGCACGATTCCGTGGTGGATGCTGGTGGGCGGCGCCGCCGGCGCCCTCACCGTCGCAACGCAGGGCATCGTGGTCGGCGTCATCGGCGTCTCGCTGTTCACCGTGGGCTACGTCGCGGGACAGACCGTCTGCGGGCTCTTCCTCGACCGCGCCGGCTTCGGTCCGGGCGGGGTCGTCGCCGTCACGATGCCCCGCGTCGCCGGAGGAGCCCTGGCCCTCGCCGCGGTGATCCTGTCCTTCTCGGGCGCGGGTGTGGGCGATGTGCCGATCTGGATGCTGGTGCTGCCGTTCGTCGCGGGCATCGGCGTGGCGTGGCAGCAGGCGACGAATGGCCGGCTGCGGCAGCGCGTGGGCACACCCCTCACCGCGACTCTCGTCAACTTCATCGGCGGGACGGCGATCCTCGCGGTGGCGGCGCTCATCCACGTCGGCCTGGTCGGGTCGCCGGAGGCGTTCCCGTCGGAGCCCTGGCTGTACTTCGGCGGCACGCTCGGCGTCGCCTACATCTTCATCTCCGCGGCACTCGTCGCCTACACGGGGGTGCTGCTGCTCGCGCTCGGCACGATCGTGGGGCAGCTGTTCATGTCGGTCGTGCTGGACGCCATCTGGCCGGCGTCGGCGAGTCCGGGGCTCGTCCAGGAGGTGCTCGTCGTGACCGTCGCGCTCAGCTCGGTCGTGGTCGCGACCGCGCCGTGGCGACGGAGAAGGCCGCAGCCCGGGAGATAGGCCGAGCGACCTCAGGCCTTCGCCTGCGGAAGCCGCGAGATGTGGTGCCGTGCGTCCACGGCCTTGCGCCTGCCCTGGCGGGCCCGCGGCGGCTTGCCGCCGACGTACAGCCAGCCGAGCAGCACTTCATCCTTGCCCAGGCCGTGCAGCTTCGCGACCGGCTTGCTGCGCGTGTAGTGGCCGGTGCGCCAGATGACACCCCAGCCGGCTTCATCCAGCAGCAGGCTGAGCGTGTGGGCGACGCCGGAGGCGACGGCCTCCTGCTCCCAGTTCGGCACCTTCTCGCTCTTGCGGAAGCTCGCGACGACGGCGATCAGCAGCGGCGCGCGCAGCGGCTTGGTCGAGGGCTTCTTGTCGCCCTCCGCCTTGGCGATGGCCGCACCGAGGCGGTCGCGGTCAGCGCCGCGCAGTTCGATGAGCCGCCAGGGGCGCATCGACGAGTGATCAGCGACGCGTCCCGCGGCCGAGACGAGAGTGAGCAGCTCGGCATGGGTGGGGGCGACATCCGTCACCTTCGACCAGGACCGACGCGCGCGAACGGCCTCCAGCGCCGTGGCCGTGGGGACGGTCATGCCTGCTCTTCCGGGCTGAACTTCAGCGAGATCGAGTTCATGCAGTAGCGGTCGCCGGTCGGCGTGCCGACCCCGTCGGGGAAGACGTGGCCGAGATGCGAGCCGCACGCCGCGCAGCGCACCTCGGTGCGGAGCATGCCGACGCTGCGGTCTTCGATGAGCTCGACGGCCTCGGGTCGGATCGACTCGTAGAAGCTCGGCCACCCGCAGTGCGAGTCGAACTTCGTGCCGGCCTGGAACAGCTCAGCGCCGCAGGCGGCACAGGTGTACAGCCCGGCGCGCTGCTCATCGAGGAGCTCCCCGGTCCACGGACGCTCGGTCGCCGCCTCGCGCAGCACCGCGTACTGATTCGCGTCGAGCTGCGCGCGCCACTCGGCGTCGGACTTGTTCACTTCGTAGGTCATGGGTTTCTCCTCCAGCCCTTCCATTCAACCCGACCCCGCGCATCCCTGTCCCTCGGGTACCTGCCGGTTCACCCAGAATGGGACTCGTGACGAGCGATTCGGATGCCGCGACCGCCGCAGATGCCGTCCGCGAGCGCTATGCCCGCTTCGCTCGGGAGGAGGCGCGTGGGCGCTCCGCGATCTACGAGGAGTGGGCCACCGGGGTCGCCGCGGATCCCGCGGCCGCCGGCATCCTCGCGCAGATCCCCGAGACGCGTCGGCAGCCACCGCTCGTCTTCGCGGTCACCCGTCTGCTCGGCGCGCCGGTCGGGCCGTTCGCGCCGTGGGCGGCCTGGCTCACGGCCCACGCCGGGCAGGTGGAGGCGGAGTGCGCGCGCCGGGGACTCCAGACCAACGAGCCCCTCCGGTGCGCCGCGTTGCTGCCCGCGCTGAGCAGCATCAAGGGGCCGATCGCACTGCTCGAGCTCGGCGCGAGCGCCGGCCTGTGCCTCTACCCGGACCGCTACTCCTACTGCTACGCCGGTGCGACGCCGGTGGCGCTCGACCCCGTGGACGGACGATCGACGGTCGTGCTGGAGAGCGAACTGCGGGGTTCGCCGCCGCTGCGGATGCCGCAGGTCGTCTGGCGCGCCGGCATCGACCTCGCACCGCTCGACGCGCGGGATCCCGCGGATCGTCGGTTCCTCACGACCCTCGTCTGGCCGGGGGAGGAGGGACGCGAGGCTCGGATCGAGGCGGCGCTCGACATCGTCGCGGCGGACCCGCCGCTGCTCGTGGCGGGGGACGCGAGCGACCCGGCCGTCCTGGCCTCGGTCGCGGCGCTCGCTCCCCGCGACGCGACGCTGGTGATCACCACACCCGGAGTCCTGCCGCACATCCCGCGCGCCGGGCGCGAGCGACTGCTCGGCGCGCTCGCAGCGCTGCCTGCCGTGTGGATCACGATCGATCCGCCGGGACTGCATCAGGCATGGCACCCGCCGATCGATGCCGGCGCCTGGGGCGGGTTCGTCCTCGGCCGCGATGGAGTCCCGCTGGCCGCGGTCGACCCGCTCGGGGCGTTCGTGGAGTGGCGCGCCGATGGATCGACGAGCCGGGGTTAGCGTGGGCGAGTGCCCCTGACCGACCGTGATCGAGCGATCCTCGACTTCGAAGCGGAGTGGCGCCGCCACGTGGGTGCGAAGGAAGAGGCGATCCGCGCCGACCTCGAGCTGTCGCCCGCCCGCTACTACCAGCTCCTCGGCCGCCTGATCGACACCACCGACGCGCAGGAGCGCGACCCCATGCTCGTCAAGCGCCTGCGCCGGCAGCGTGATGCGGTGCGCACCGCGAGCGGGATCGAACACCCGGTGCACGGCGCCGGTAACGGGTCGCCGAGCGCGGCCGGGTAGCATCGTCAGGTGCCGAAAACGAGCTACCCGAGCGATCGCTTCGACGATCTGCCCGCGGCCGCCGGTCGGGTCGGCGCACATCGTGCCGAGAATCCCCGGATGCGCGGCTGGGTGGTGCTGCTGTGGGCGGTGCTCGCCACGATCGTCCTCGTCGGCGTCGGCATCTTCGGCACCCTGATCGCCTCAGGGCGCGTCGTGCTCTTCCCGACACCGTCCCCCACGTCCACTCCGATCCCGGAGGTGACCGGCGTCGTCGACACCTCGTACTCGGTCATCGTGCTCAACGCGACGCCCGAGGAGGGACTCGCCACGCGGACGAAGGATCTGATCGTCGAAGCGGGCTGGGCGCCCGACACCGTGCATCCCAGCGACGCGGGCTCCACCGACTTCGCGCAGACCACGGTCTATTACGCGTTCCCCGAGGACGAGGCGGCGGCCCGCGGACTCGCGGATGATGTCCTCGGCGGCGCGGAGGTCGCGCAGAGCGACGTCTACCAGCCGGTCGACGACCCGAACACCGCGGATGTCGACGAGAGCCAGGCGAAGCAGCTCGTGGTCGTGGTCGGCCTCGACCGCACGGCCAATCCACCGAGTCCCTCCGCCACTCCCTGAGCCCGCTCGGCGCAGTGTTTCGGCCGAGTAAACACTTCGCGGCATGCGTGTCAACAGTTGACCACACGGCCGATTCGGCCGGAATGCCGACCATACGATGGCCCTGTTGTCAGCAAACAGGAGTGAGCACCATGACCAAGGGCACCGTCAAGTGGTTCAACGCCGAGAAGGGCTTCGGCTTCATCACCGTCTCAGATGGCCAGGACGTCTTCGTCCACTATTCGAACATCGACATGACCGGCTTCCGCGTTCTGGAAGAGGGCCAGGTCGTCGAGTTCACGGTGGGGACGGGACAGAAGGGTCCGCAGGCGGAGGCGGTCCGCGTCGTCTGACGATCGGATGCCGCGGTCCGCGGCATCCGATACCGCACAGTCTTCCGGCACCCCGGCGAGCGTTTCGCTCCCGGGGTGCCGTCGTGTGTCCGACTGTGTAGCGCGGAGGTCGGCGCGGCTTGCACTCTCCTGGGTCGAGTGCCAGAATGGATTAGCACTCACTCCTGTTGAGTGCTAAAGACCACTACGTCCGGGAGGGACGACACACACATGGCAAAGATCATCGCTTTCGATGAGGAGGCCCGCCGTGGCCTCGAGCGCGGCCTGAACATTCTGGCCGACGCAGTCAAGGTGACACTGGGCCCCCGCGGCCGCAACGTCGTGCTCGAGAAGAAGTGGGGCGCCCCCACGATCACGAACGACGGCGTTTCGATCGCCAAGGAGATCGAGCTCGACGACCCGTACGAGAAGATCGGCGCGGAGCTCGTCAAGGAGGTCGCCAAGAAGACTGACGACGTCGCCGGTGACGGAACCACGACGGCCACCGTCCTCGCACAGGCGCTCGTTCGCGAAGGCCTGCGCAACGTCGCAGCCGGAGCCGACCCCATCTCGCTCAAGAAGGGCATCGAGAAGGCCGTTGCGGCCATCACCGCCGAGCTGCTCGCGAGCGCAAAGGAAGTCACCTCCAAGGAGGAGATCGCCGCCACCGCTTCGATCTCGGCCGCTGACCCGGAGATCGGCGCGCTGATCGCCGAGGCCATCGACAAGGTGGGCAAGGAAGGCGTCGTCACCGTCGAGGAGTCGCAGACCTTCGGCACCGAGCTCGAGCTCACGGAGGGTATGCGCTTCGACAAGGGCTACATCAACCCTTACTTCGTGACCGACCCGGAGCGCCAGGAAGCCGTCTTCGAGGACGCRTACATCCTGATCGCGAAYCAGAAGATCTCGAACATCAWGGACCTTCTGCCGATCGTCGACAAGGTGATCCAGGACGGCAAGGAGCTCGTCATCATCGCCGARGACGTCGAGGGCGAGGCGCTTGCGACTCTCGTGCTCAACAAGATCCGCGRCATCTTCAAGTCGGCYKCCGTCAAGGCTCCCGGCTTCGGCGACCGCCGCAAGGCGCAGCTGCAGGACATCGCGATCCTCACGGGTGGACAGGTCATCACCGAGGAGGTCGGTCTCAAGCTCGAGAACGCGACCCTCGACCTGCTCGGCCGTGCGCGCAAGGTCATCATCACCAAGGATGAGACCACGATCATCGAAGGCGCCGGCGACCCCGCGCTCCTCGAGGGTCGCGTGACCCAGATCCGTCGCGAGATCGAGAACACCGACAGCGACTACGACCGTGAGAAGCTCCAGGAGCGCCTCGCCAAGCTCGCCGGTGGCGTTGCCGTCATCAAGGCCGGCGCAGCGACCGAGGTCGAGCTCAAGGAGCGCAAGCACCGCATCGAGGACGCCGTTCGCAACGCGAAGGCGGCCGTCGAGGAGGGCATCGTCCCCGGTGGTGGCGTCGCGCTCATCCAGGCCGGCAAGAAGGCCCTCGCGGGCCTCGAGCTGACCGGTGACGAGGCGACCGGTGCCAACATCGTGCGTGTCGCGATCGAGGCTCCGCTCAAGCAGATCGCCCTCAACGCGGGTCTCGAGCCCGGCGTCGTCGCGAACACCGTCGCGGGCCTGCCGATCGGTCACGGCCTCAACGCCGCGACCGGCGAGTACGGTGACCTGTTCGCACAGGGCATCATCGACCCGGCCAAGGTGACGCGCTCCGCGCTGCAGAACGCCGCGTCGATCGCCGCGCTGTTCCTCACCACCGAGGTCGTCGTCGCCGACAAGCCCGAGAAGGTCGGGGCTCCGGCCGGCGACCCGTCGGGTGGCATGGACTTCTAAGTCCGCAGAGCGCCGACAGGCATTCACGAAGAAGGGTCCCTCCTTACGGAGGGGCCCTTCTTCCTTTCCGGGGGGATCCGGGTCAGCGGAACAGACTGAGCGAGGCCTGCTCGGCTTCTGCGTACTGGCGGGCGGCGACGCCGAGGGCGCCGTTGATCGCGGCGAGCGAGTCTTCGACCTGGCGCTGGGTCGCGCGCCACTGGTCGATCACGGACAGGAAGGCGACGGATGCCCCGCCGGTCCAGGATGCCTGCAGCTGGGTGAGCTGCGAGAGCATCGCGTGCGTCTCGCCCTCCAGGCGATCGATCGTGCCGCGCACGGCGGCGGAGGCGGAGAAGACAGCGTCGCTGTCGACGGAGAACGTGGCCATGAGGGCTCCTCTGTGTCGGGGAGGTCCACGCTAGGTACTCGCGCAGCACCCCGAGGCCCGCGTCCACGCGCGGTGGACACCGCCTTTACCGCGCGGGCTGGGGAGGAGATCAGCCGTTCTCGCCGATGCGCAGCGGCTCCGTCGGCGTCGACGCCTGAGCCGGATCGGGCGCGAGGGGGAGCGCTACCCGGAAGGTCGCGCCGCCGCCCGGCGTGTCGACCACCTCGACCGTGCCGTGCAGCGCCTCGACGATGGACGAGACGATCGACAGGCCGAGACCCGTGCCCCCGGTTTCGCGGGCGCGTGAGGTGTCGGCTCGCCAGAAGCGCTGGAAGATCTTCTCCTTGATCTGGTCGGGCACGCCCTCGCCGTGGTCGACGACCTCGATCCACCCGGTGCGCGCGATCGGGTCGACCCCGACCCGCAGCTCGATCGGAGAATCCGTCGTCGTGAAGCGCCGGGCGTTGCCGAGCAGATTCGCGACCACCTGCCGGACGCGGTTCTCGTCTCCCAGCACGATCGGCGGGGTCAGGGACGCGGCATCCGGCTCCTGTCCGAGATCGACGGGAGACATCGGAGGAGCTTCGCCGGAGGTCGTCGCCTGCGACGCCGGAACGGGTCGGGGTCGGCGGCGCAGGAGCGAGAGGGTTGCGCCCGCGCGGGAGATCGCCGACGGGCTGGTCGGTGTGCGGCGGCCGCGAGCGGGGCTGTCGCCGGGCTCCTGCTCCTCTGGATCCGGGGCCGGCGCCGGCAGCTCGGCGATCGTCGTATCGATGACCGTCACCGGACGGTGGGGGGATGCCGCGCGCACGTCCATGGCGGCATCCCGGGCGATCGGCCGGAGGTCGACCGGCGTGATCACGACGTCGCGCCGCTCGTCGAGGCGTGCCAAGGCGAGCAGATCCTCGACGAGGACGCCCATGCGCATGGCTTCCTTCTCGATCCGCTCCATGGCCTGCGAGACGTCGTCATCGCCCGTGATCGCGCCCATGCGATACAGCTCGGCGTAGCCCCGCACGGTGACCAGCGGGGTGCGCAGCTCGTGGCTCGCGTCGCCGATGAACCGGCGCATCTGCCGCACGGTGGCGTCGCGCTGGGAGATCGCGGCATCCACTCGTCCGAGCATCGCGTTGATCGCGGTCTTGAGCCGCCCGACTTCGGTGGTGGTCGGCTCGATGTCGGTCATGCGCAGGCTGAAGTCGCCGGCGGCGATCAACATCGCGGTGGACTCGACCTGGCCGAGACTTCGGAAGGTGAGGGTCACCAGCCAGCGCGTGATGAGCGCCCCCACCACGATCGAGATGAAGGCGAAGATGCCGTAGATGGACAGGAACGAGGCGACGACCTGATTGATCGGGGCGACCGGCAGGGCGACGAGCTGCGTGTACAGGTCGCTGACGCCCTCGACCGGGTAGTAGTCGGTGCTCGCCCTGAATCCCGACCCGCCCTCGACGCTCGGAATGCTGAACGGGGCGGTGCCGCGCGCCGCCGTCTGCTCGAGTGAGATGGAAGGGGGGAAGTCTGGGGTGCGACCCGGGTCGCCGCCTGTCCAGATCTTCAGTTCGCCGGTCGGTGCGTAGAGGGCGACGTAGTAGTCGGTCGCCGCGGCATCCTCTTTCACCGTGAAGGTCACCTGGTTGCCGTCGATCTGAGCCTCGAAGAGCCCGTTGGCCAGATCGGTCGGCGCCAGCGACTCGAGCTGGGCATCCAGGTTCGCGAGCAGCGCGTTGCGCAGGAACAGCATCGTGCCGATGCCCGCCGCCACGAGACCGACGGCCAGGAGCGCGACAGTGACCCCGGTGACCTTGGCGCGCAGGCTGGTGCCACGCCACCACCGGGTGACCGCATCGGACTTGGTCGCCAGAGCGGCCCCCTCTCGGCCGGGCGTCAGGCGGGCTTGCCGGCTTTGAGCATGTAGCCGAAGCCGCGCTTGGTCTGGATGAGCGCTTCGGTGGAATGCGGATCGATCTTGCGGCGCAGGTACGAGATGTAGCTCTCGACGATGCCGGCGTCGCCGTTGAAGTCGTACTCCCAGACGTGATCGAGGATCTGCGCCTTCGACAGCACCCGGTTCGGGTTGAGCATGAGGTAGCGCAGCAGCTTGAACTCGGTCGGGCTCAGATCGATCGACACCTCGCCGACGCGGACGTCATGCGTGTCCTGGTCCATCGTCAGCTCGCCCGCGCGGATCATCGACTCCTCGTCGGCCTGCATCGTGCGACGCAGGATCGCGGCGATGCGGGCGACGATCTCGTCGAGGCTGAACGGCTTCGTGACGTAGTCATCGCCGCCGACGTTCAGGCCGGTGATCTTGTCCTCGGTGTCGTCCTTCGCCGTGAGGAAGAGGATCGGCGCGGTGTATCCGGCACCGCGCAGCCGCTTCGTCACGCTGAACCCGTTCATGTCGGGCAGCATCACGTCGAGGATGATCAGGTCGGGTTCTTCCTCGAGAACGGCTGAGATGGTCTGGGCCCCATTGGAGACGGCCCGGACCTGATAGCCCGCGAAGCGCAGGCTCGTGATGAGCAGGTCGCGGATGTTCGGCTCGTCGTCGACAACGAGGATGCGCGGTGCGGTCATGCCCTCATTATGGCGAGGTAACGCATGCCGCTGCTGGATATCGCGCGGAGTGGTCCGGCTCAATCCTGGAACGAGCGCCGGATCGGCGCCGCCGAGCAGGCGTATCGTCGGAGCACGGAGGCGCAGCGCGGCAGCGATCGAGGAGGAGCCATGGCGCACATCGTGATCGTCGGCGGGGGACTCGCGGCCGGGAAGGCCGCGGAGACGCTGCGGGACGAGGGGTGGGACGGCGACGTCACGGTCGTCACCGCGGAGGCGCATCCCCCGTACCAGCGGCCCCCGCTGTCGAAGGGCTACCTCGCGGGCTCGGAAGGTCTCGGCGAAGTCATCCTCCATCCGGCCGAGTGGTACGCCGAGCACGACATCGACCTGCGCACCGGCACCACGGCGACCGCGCTCGACGCCGCCGCGCACCGGGTGGCGACCAGCGATGGAGACCTGTCGTACGACGCCCTGCTGCTGGCCACCGGCGCTTCGCCGCGTCGGCTGCCGATCGACGGCCATGACCTCCAGGGCGTCCACTCGCTGCGCACGCTGGACGACTCTGATGCCTTGGCCGAGAAGCTCCGCGACGGCGGGCGGAAGCTCGTGCTCATCGGCTCGGGGTGGATCGGCATGGAGGTCGCAGCCACCGCGCGGGGGTTCGGCAACGACGTGACGATCCTCGAGCGCGATCCCGTGCCGCTCGCCGCGGCGGTGGGCGAGCGGATGGGCGGGGTGTTCCGCCGGCTGCACGAGCACCACGGCGTCGACCTGCGCGCGAGCGTCCAGGTGCAGCGGATCGATGGCCGAGACCGCGTCGAAGGTGTCGTGGTCGACGGCGAGACCGTGCCGGCCGATCTCGTGCTGATCGGGGTGGGCGCCATCCCGAACACCGCGCTCGCCGAAGCAGCCGGGCTCGATGTCGACAACGGCATCCTCACCGACGCGTCCCTGCGCACGAGCGCGCCGGATGTCTGGGCCGCCGGAGACGTGGCCAATGCTCATCACCCCGTCATCGGGCGCCGCCTGCGCAGCGAGCACTGGGCGAACGCCCTCGAAGCGGGACCGGTGGCGGCGCGGGGGATGATGGGGCGGTCGGCGGTGCACGACAAGATCCCGTACTTCTACACCGACCAGTTCGATCTCGGCATGGAGCTGTCCGGCTACCCTCCGCTCATGTCGGGCGCGGAGCTGATCGTGCGGGGCGACCTCGATGCCCGGGAGTTCATCGCGTTCTGGGCCCTGGACGGACGGGTGGTGGGCGGGATGAACGTCAATGTGTGGGACGTGCAGGATGCGATCCAGAGCCTGATTCGAAGCGGCGACCGGGTGGATGCCGCGGCCCTCGCGGATGCCGGGACGCCGCTGGCGAGTCTCACCCGTTGAACCGGCCGTATCCTGGCGCGGTGACTGAACTCGCCGTCGGCAGCCTGAGATTCGACCTGGAGCGCCGCCTCGCGGTGATGGCGATCGTCAATCGGACCCCGGACTCCTTCTACGATCGCGGGGCGACGTTCGCGCTGGATGCGGCCGTCGCGGCGGGAGCTGCCGCAGTGGCGGACGGTGCCGACTTCATCGATGTCGGGGGAGTGAAGTTCGCACCGGGCCCCGCGTTGCCGATCGCGGACGAGATCGCGCGGGTGATCCCCGTCGTGCGTGAACTCGCGGCGCTGGCACCCGTGAGCGTCGACACGTTCCATCCCGAGGTCGCGCAGGCGGCGATCGAGGCGGGAGCGACCATCATCAACGACACGACCGGGCTCCGATCGCCCGCGATGGCCGACGTGGTGGCCGCGGGCGGCGCGACGATCGTGATCGCGCACAGCCTCGCCCAGCCGCGCACCCAGCTCCCGCAGCCGCACTATGACGATGTCATCACGGAGGTCGCCGCTTTCCTCACCGAGCGACGACAGCGGGCTCTGGACCGTGGAGTCCCCGCCGATCGGATCGTGCTGGACCCCGGTCATGACCTGAACAAGAACACGCTGCACTCGCTCGAACTCACCCGGCGCCTCGAGGAGCTGACGCACCTCGGCGCGCCGCTGCTGGTGGCGCTGTCGAACAAGGACTTCATCGGCGAGAGCCTGGCGCGCGACCGCGGTGATCGTGTAGCCGGCTCGATCTCCGCCGCTGTCGTCTGCGCCCTGAGCGGCGCGCGTATCGTGCGCACGCACAACGTGCGTCAGACGGTGGACGCTCTGCGGATGGTGGAGGCGGTGCTCGGCTGGCGCGAGCCCGCTTATCTCGTGCACAACATGCGGCCCGAGGGGAATGACTGATGCCTTCGCAGGAAGACCTGTTCGAGGCGTATGCGCTGCCATCGCGCACCGAGACCAGGGTGCGGATGAACTTCGTGGAGAGCGCCGATGGCGCCGCGACCCTGGACGGCAGAAGCGGCGCGCTGGGTGGCGCGACGGATCGAACGCTGATGCAGGTGCTGCGGACCATGGCGGATGTCATCGTCGTCGGCGCCGGCACCGTGCGCGCCGAGGGCTACGGGGGTGTGACAGTGCGAGCGGAGCACAGCGCGTGGCGGACGCACCGGGGCCTGCCTGCTCAGCCCGCGCTCGCGGTCGTGAGCCGGCACCTCGACCTGGAGCCGGATGCGCCGTTCTTCACTGAGGCCGTCGGGCGTCCGGTCATCGTGACTTCGGGTGCGGCGCCGGTGGCGCGGCGCCGGGCGCTGGCAGCCGTAGCCGACGTGATCGAGTGCGGCCAGGAGACCGTCGAGCTGCCCGCGATGCTGGCTGCATTCGCCGCACGCGGCTGGACGCAGGTGCTCTGCGAGGGCGGGCCGCATCTGTTCGGCGACCTGCTCGACGTCGGGCTCGTCGACGAAGTCTGCATCACGCTCGCCCCGCGGTTCGTCGGCGGATCCGCCGGTCGGATCGTGCGCGGTGCACCCGAGGCCGACCGGCCGTTCGCGCTCGCACACGCCATCACCGACGACGAGGGGTTCGTCCTCCTGCGCTACACGGCCCGGTGAGTGGCGCAGGCATCCTAGGCTCTCGCCTGTGACACTCTTCGAGCAGCCGCCGCGGGCCGGCCAGGGCGATGTGCCGGGCACGCCGCGGCACCGCCGCGCCGGGGTGATCGGCTGGCTGGCGGCGATCATCGGGATCGCCGTGCTCGCCGACGTCGCGACGGGCTCCCACATGGCGGGTTGGGTCGCCCAGACGTCCCGGACCGTCAGCGGATACGCGGCGCCCGCACCGGCGCAGGACGCCCTCGCGCTCGCCGATCAGATGTTCCTCACTGACGAGGGACGCAGCGTGTTCTTCGAGATGCAGCCTGAGATCCTCGACGCGGCGGGCATCGAAGAGGCGTGCTCCGACGTCGCCCCTGCACCTCCCGTCGAACAGGGCTGGTACAACGCGGGCTGCTTCATGGCGACCACGTTCGGMGGCACGAAGACGGTCGGACGCATCTACATCCTGCGTCCGGCTGATCTGCGGTGGGCTGAACAGATGGTGACGACCGGCGCGCACGAACTGCTCCACGCCTCCTATGCGCGGATGGGCGACACCGAGCGCGTTTTCGTCGACGGCCTCGTCGCGGCCGAGGTCGCGCGCATCCCGGTCGACGACGTCGTGCTCGCGCAGATCGCGTCGTCGACAGGGGGTGACGAGCACAGCCTCAGCACCGAGCAGTTCGCCTACCTCGGGTCGCAGCTCCTGCCCGACGGCGGCTTCGCGCCCGAGCTCGAGGCGATCTACGCGCGGACGTTCACAGACCGCGCCGCACTCGTGGACGTCTACCGGCGGACGACAGGGATCGCTCCCTGAATCACGCCGCGATGCCGTCGGCGTCGAGGATCGTGTACGCGTAGCCCTGCTCGGCGAGGAAGCGCTGGCGGTTCTGCGCGAAGTCCTGGTCGACGGTGTCACGGGCGATCAGCGTGTAGAAGCTCGCCGTGTTGCCCGACTCCTTCGGCCGCAGCAGCCGGCCGAGACGCTGGGCCTCCTCCTGGCGGGAGCCGAACGATCCGGAGACCTGGATGGCGACGGATGCCTCGGGCAGGTCGATCGAGAAGTTCGCCACCTTCGACACCACGAGCAGCGAGATCTCGCCGACGCGGAAGGCCTGGTACAGCGTCTCCCGCTCGTCGATCGGGGTCGCGCCGGTGATCTTGGGGGCATCGAGGGCCTCGGCGAGGATGTCGATCTGGTCGAGATACTGCCCGATGACGAGGATCCGCTCGCCGGCGTGGCGGGCGACCAGGCGCCGGACCACCCCGATCTTCGCCTGCGCCGTGGCGGCAAGGCGGTAGCGCTCGTCGTCCGCAGCCGCGGCATACTCCAGCCGGTCGCCCGCGGGCAGATCAACGCGCACCTCGTAGCAGGCGGCGGGCGAGATGAAGCCCTGGGCCTCGATCTCCTTCCACGGCGCATCGAACCGCTTGGGGCCGATCAGGCTGAACACGTCGCCCTCGCGGCCGTCCTCGCGCACGAGGGTCGCGGTCAGGCCGAGTCGGCGGCGCGCCTGGAGGTCGGCGGTGAGTTTGAACACCGGCGCGGGCAGCAGATGCACCTCGTCATAGACGATGAGACCCCAGTCGAGGGCGTCGAGCAGCGCGAGGTGCGCGTACTGGCCGGCCCGCTTGGCGGTGAGGATCTGATACGTCGCGATGGTGACGGGCTTGACCTCTTTGACCTGGCCGGAGTATTCGCCGATCTCCTCCGCGGTGAGCGAGGTGCGGCGCAGCAGCTCGTCGCGCCACTGCCGGGCGCTCACGGTGTTGGTCACGAGGATGAGCGTGGTCGTCTTCGTGTCGGCCATCGCGGCCGCTCCGACGAGCGTCTTTCCGGCCCCGCAGGGGAGCACCACGACGCCCGAGCCGCCCTGGGTGAAGATGTCCACGGCCTGCCGCTGGTAAGGGCGGAGGGTCCAGCCGTCTTCGGCGAGCTCGATCGGATGCGGCGTCCCCGGCGTGTAGCCGGCGAGATCCTCGGCCGGCCACCCGATCTTCAGCAGCTCCTGCTTGATGTGCCCGCGCGCCCACGCGTCGATGAGGAACGCGTCCGGGCTCGGCCGGCCGATCAGCAGGGGCTGGATGCGCTTGTTCTTCGACACCTCGGCCAGGACTGCGGCATCCGTCGAGCGCAGCACGAGCCGGCCCTCGTCGTCGCGCTCGATGACGAGGCGACCGTATCGGCCGACCGTCTCGCGGATGTCGATCGACACCGACGGCGGTACAGGGAAGCGCGTCCAGCGGTCGAGGGTGGCGAGCATGTCCTCGGAGTCATGCCCGGCCGCCCGGGCGTTCCACAGCCCGAGCCGGGTGATCCGGTACGTGTGCACGTGCTCGGGGGCACGCTCGAGCTCTGCGAAAATCGCGAGCTCATGTCGCGCGCTCTCGGCGTCCGGATGGGCTACTTCGAGCAGCACCGTCCGGTCGCTCTGCACGATGAGGGGACCGTCAGCCATAAGGGCCCAGTCTACTGGGCGCCCTCGACCGCACGGGTCACCGCCGACCCGTCGGGCAGCGGGACGGACTCACACCGTCACGCGGGACGCACCGACACGATGCTCGAGACCGGGAGGGTCCGCTCGATGTCCGCTCCCTTGTCGCGTCCGCGGAGGCGCCCGCCGCCCAGCCCGGTGGCTTCCAGGATGAAGGCTCGCTCCGAGCCGTCGGGGAGCCGCACCGCCACCTGGATGGTTGCGCGAGCGCGCACCGCCTGGTCGAGCTCGCGCCCGAGCCAGGCCGCATCGGAATCCGTCTCATGCGCCGCACGGAGCCGGCCGATCAGCCCTGCGTAGGCCTGGAGCGGCGGATCGTCCTGCGCCGACGCGGAGCGTGCCGGCCGTCGGTGCGGTGACTGCGGCGCACCCAGATCGTCGACCGCGATCACCGGGTAGCGGGCGTCGGCGAGGGCCCAGTAGAGCGCATCGCGTCCCACCCGAGTCGTGAGGGCATCGCCGTCGCGCACCAGGCCGAGCGGACGCAGCCCCTGGTCGACCGCGATCGCATCCCGCACCGCGGGGTTGGCGGACTCGACATAGGTGCGACCGGATTCGGGGTCGGTGCGCACCCGCACCAGACCGTGCCGTGCGGCCGTCGTTTCGATGAGGTAGTCGAGGGGTTGCGGGATGCCGGTCAGAGAGAGGCTCGTGAGGAACTCCCGGATGGACTGGGCCGTCTCGCCGCCGGTCATTCCGGCGACCAGCGAGTCCGCGGAGAAGCGGTAGGTGGATGCCTGAGCTCGCGATTCGCGCTGCGCGATGCGACGCAGCCGCAGGTCGAGCGCAGGAGCAAGGGGACCGGGCGCGATCGCCGAGAGGTCGGCCTGGAGGTACACCCGGTCGATCTCGGGGGGCAGCACGTCCGACAGTGCCGCGGCATCCGCCTCTCCACCACGACGCAGCGTGCGAACCCAGGGGGGTTCGCCGCCGCTCGGGGTGATGATGMCCCAGCGCACGGCGATCCGCTGCAGCTGCGCGGCCCTGGCCGGCCAGTCCGAATCGAGGGGATAGGCGGCCTGCCACTCCGATGCGGGGGCGAACCCGCCATCGGCGGTGCGGAGACCTCGCGGCAGCGCTTCGCGCACACCCTCGGCGACGCGGGCCCAGCGCTGAGCCGTGCCCTCCTCGAGCCAGCGATCGGCCGTCTCGGTGACCACCCAGTCGCGTTCGGCCGCGGCGAGCAGTTCGGCGCCGCGGGCGGCATGCACCAGATCGTCGAGCTCGTCCGCGGAGTCCACCGCCCCGGCATCCATCAGGCGCTTGCGGTCGACCGCGCTGACGGCTCCGGCGCCGGTACGGGCGAGGGGCGCGTGCCGAGCGGCGAGGAGGAGGTCGGCGAGGGCGCTCGCCGCGGTGAACGCCCGTTCGGCAGCAGCCGCCGTCTCGTGCGCGTCGGCCGCGGGGGCCGGCTGCGTCGGCGGAGTGCCGTCGAGGAAGGCGTCGGGGTTGCGGGTCTGCGCATGGCGCACCCGCGCCTCCACGGCGGAGTACGGCGTGCCTTCGAGATCGGTCAGGGCGAGACGCGCGAGATCGGGGTCGGACTCGCCGCGTGCGAGCACGGCGAGCGAGCGACGGGGGAGGCGCACGAGTGCGCGATCGATGGATGCCGCGTCCAGCAGCGCCGCCGCCGCGTCGAAGGCATCGTGCCAGGCGGCCGCAGCCGGGACTCCGCGGAACGCGAAGGTCTGCGCGAGGCCCGCATCATCGCTGGCCGCGAGCCACGTCGCGAGCATGCGCTCGTCGGTGGTCATGGGTTGGCCTACGCCCCCTTGTTGAGGCGAGAACGGCGGACGAAGCTCATGATGAGCAGCGTCACGATCATCACGAAGGCGATCGGCAGTGCAATCAGCGGCAGGACCACGACAAGTGGCCAGATGCCCTGCGTGAAGTCGGTGACGCCGGCCGGACGGGCGAGGATGACCGCGAAGAAGCAGACGATGGAGGCGACCGTGAGCCCCAGTGCCATGAAGGCCAGGACCCGGTCGATCCGGCGCACCGGGAGGTCAGGGCCGGGGGTTCGAGTGCTCATCCGCATCAGCCTACCGGGTGGCGCTCGTGGCGTAGTCTGGAGGAACGGGATCCCGAGGTCCCCGTTGAGTCATGCCCGCGCAGTGCCGGGCAATCCCCCCTGCGAGTTCAAGCGAGGTTCCGATGCCCACCGGCAAGGTCAGGTTCTACGACGAGGAGAAGGGCTTCGGCTTCATCACGGGTGATGACGGCCAAGACGTCTTCCTGCACGCCACGGCCCTGCCCGCCGGAGCCCCGGCACCCAAACAGGGCACCCGGCTCGAGTTCGGCGTCGCCGACGGCAAGCGCGGTCTCCAGGCCCTCTCGGTGCGCGTCCTCGAGGCGCCGGTCAGCCTCGCCAAGCGCGCGCGCAAGCCCGCCGACGACATGGCGATCATCCTCGAAGACCTCGTGAAGCTCCTCGACGACATCGGCGGCGATCTCCGCCGTGGCCGGTACCCGAGCGGCGCACATTCGAAGAAGGTCGCTGCGGTCCTGCGCAAGGTCGCGGATGACCTCGACGCCTGAGCAGGGGAACGCTGAGCCTCTCGTCGAACCCGATGAGAGCGCCGTGGTGGAGCGCGCCGAGCACCAGCCCGACGAGTCCGGCGAGAGGGATGCCGTGGCGCCCGAGGAGCGCCCGGTCAGCGAGCCTGACGAGCGTCTCATCGCCGCGCACGACCAGGCCCGCGCAGCGCTGCTGGAGATCACGTCCGAATGGACGGTCGGCGCGCCCGCCGGCTACACCATGGAAGAGGGCGGGGTCGTCTCGCTCCGCTTCGAGAACCGGCTCGCGGGCTACCCCGGCTGGTTCTGGACGGTCAGCGTCGCGCGCGTCGAGGGCGAGGACCCCACGGTCCTCGAGGTCGAACTCCTCCCCGGCGACGGCGCCCTGCTCGCCCCCGAGTGGGTGCCGTGGGCGGTCCGCCTCGCCGACTACCAGGCCGCGCAGCTCGCACACGCCGATGAGGCCGTCGAGGGCATCGAAGGCGACGAGGACGAGGACGGCGACGACCTCGACGACATCGACGACCTGGACGCCGCCGACTTCGACAACGACGGATCCCCGATCCTGCACGCCGGAGACGTCGACGGCGTCGACATCGACGAGTTCGCCGAGCAGACGGATGCCGGTGAGTTCGAAGACGCCGAAGAGTCCGACGCCTTCGAATTCGACGAAGCCGACGACGACGAAGAAGCCGACGACGAAGAGGGCGACGAGGACGAAGCCGACCGGTCCTACTAGGGGCTGAGCGGGATCAGTCCCGCGGACGCGGGAACGACGGCGCGGAGCCGCGCGTGGTCCGGCAGCGTGCGGCGTAGGTGTGCACGACGCCCGGCCGGGCCTACGTGGCTCGCGCTGTCGAAAGCGCCTGGCGCGGTCGTCTCTAACTGCCGCGAAGGGCGGTTTCGACCGCTCGAGGCGACTCCGCAGCCTGTCGAAGAGCTGAGCTCAGGGAGCCTAGAGGTTCTCGACCGTGTAGTCGATGCATTCGATGAGCCGGCGCACGTCGTCCGGCTCGATCGACACGAAGGTCGCGACCCGCAGCTGGTTGCGGCCGAGCTTGCGGTACGGCTCGGTGTCGACGATCCCGTTGGCGCGCAGGCTCTTGGCGACCGCCGCCGCATCGACCGTCTCGTCGAAGTCGATGGTCACCACGACGGGGGAGCGGTCGGCCGGGTCGGCGACGAACGGCGTCGCGAAGGCGGATGCCTCGGCCCAGTCGTACAGCGCCTGCGACGACTCGTGCGTGCGGGCGTCCGCCCACTGCAGGCCGCCGTTGCTGCCGATCCAGTCGAGCTGCTCGTCGAGCAGGATGAGGGTGGTCAGCGCGGGGGTGTTCAGCGTCTGGTTGAGCCGCGAGTTGTCGACGGCGTTCTTGAGACTGAGGAACTCCGGGATGTAGCGCCCGGATGCGGCGATCCGCTCGATCCGCTCGATGGCCGCGGGAGAGACGGCGGCGAACCAGAGCCCGCCGTCGGAGCCGAGGTTCTTCTGGGGAGCGAAGTAGTACACGTCGGCCTCGGCGACGGAGAAGTCGATGCCCCCGGCAGCGCTCGTCGCATCGATGACCGTGAGCGCGCCGGGGTCGCCGACGACGCGGGTGATCGGCGCCGAGACCCCGGTGGAGGTCTCGTTGTGCGGCCAGGCGTAGACGTCCACGCCCGCCACCGGCTCAGCCGTCGTACGGCCGCCCGCGGCGACCTCGCGCACGTCCGGAGCCTGCAGCCAGGGGGCCTTCGCTGCGGCGGCGAACTTGCCGCCGAACTCGCCGAAGACGAGGTGCTGGCTCCGCTCCTGGATGAGGCCGAATGCGGCGGCATCCCAGAAGGCGGTCGATCCGCCGTTGCCGAGGATGATCTCGTACCCGTTCGGGAGGCGGAACAGGTCGTCCAGGCGTGCCCGCACGCGTCCCACCAGGTCCTTGACCGGCGCCTGGCGGTGCGAGGTGCCCAGCAGTGCCGCGCCGGGGCCGGCGAGGGCCTCCAGCTGAGCGGGGCGGACCTTCGACGGGCCGCACCCGAATCGTCCGTCGGAGGGCAGGATCTCGCGGGGCAGCAGCACGTGGGCCATGGTCCGATTCTAGGCGGGCCCGCCTCGCCCGTTCGGCGCCGGGTGACGCTCCGTGACGCCCTCCGGCGCGCGGCCAGCCGGTAGGCTTGCGGAGCACGTCGACCCCCGGCTTAGGACTCATGACAGATCTCATCGACACCACCGAGATGTACCTGCGTACGATCCTCGAACTGGAGGAGGAGGGCATCGTCCCGCTGCGTGCGCGCATCTCGGAGCGGCTCGGCCACTCCGGTCCCACGGTCTCGCAGACCGTCGGACGAATGGAGCGCGATGGACTCGTCGTCGTCTCGGACGACCGCAGGCTCGAGCTGACCGGCTCCGGCCGCCAGAAGGCCGTCGACGTCATGCGCAAGCACCGGCTCGCCGAGCGGCTGCTCTCCGATGTGATCGGGCTGGACTGGGCCTACGTCCATGAAGAGGCCTGCCGCTGGGAGCACGTCATGAGCGAGCAGGTGGAGCTGCGCCTCGTGGAGCTGCTGGGGCATCCCACCGAATCCCCGTACGGCAACCCGATCCCCGGGCTCGACCAGCTCGGCGATGCCGCGGCGAACACCTTCGACCAGGGCGTGGTGGGACTCGTCCGGATCCTCAACGAGACCGGTGGGCCCGTCCAGGGGACGGTCAGGCGCCTCGCCGAGCCCGCCCAGGTCGACCCGGAGCTGCTGAAGCAGTTCATGTCCGCCGGCGTGGTTCCCGGCGGCACCGGTGATTTCCGGTTCAGCGAGGGGTATGTCCTCGTGCAGATGGACGGCGTCGACGAAGCCCTTGAGCTCCCGGTCGAAGTCGCCGCACACGTCTTCCTGGTCGACGCACGAGGCTGACGCTCGGGGCGCAGGGCCGATGCCCAGGGTTCTGCCAGGGCGTCAGCGTGACAGAATCGTGACCTTCGGGTAGCCTCGAAGTGTCCACCAGGCGAGAAGCCCGCCGACGGACCCCGCACGGATTGCCTCCCCGGCTCGTCGTCCGCGTGGTGAAACCCGCACATGTGCCCCGACACCGAGTGCCCGACGAGCCAGCGCCCCGGCGCAGAGGCGCCGGAGGATAGTTTGGCTGAAGAGAACGAATCGCCTGCGGACAACGCGTCGCAGCACGACGAGACGAGTCTCACTCGACGCTCGCGCACGCCCCGCACGCTGATCCGCCGTCCGATGGTGGGACGCGCCACGCGTGTCGCGTCGGCTCCGAAGGCCCGCCGCGAGAGGGTGCGTCCGCTTCGCAGCCTGGTCATCCTGGCCATGGTCGGCGGGCTCATCGCCACCGTCGCCCTCCCCGCCTACGGCGCGTGGCGCTCGCCTGCTGAGGCCGCTGTGACGCTCGAGCAGGTCGCCGCCGACGACGCGCAGTCGCTCGTGGTCGCCTCGGACGCCACGTCCGAGCAGCTCGAGCGCGGTTCGTACTCCGCCACCACCCCCGACGAGATCGCCACGAAGAAGGCCGAGGAGGCCGCGGCCGCCCGTGCCAAGGCCGCCGCGGCCGCCGCGGCGGCATCGCCGGCCCGTGGTGTGTTCCGGATGAACCTCTCGATGACGGCCCCCGGTTCCGGCGAGGTGCGCTGGCCGGTATCGAACTTCACCTATGCGTCTTACAACCTCTTCCGTCCGGCGAACCGGCCGAACCACAACGGCTTCGACATGGTGGCGCCCGCCGGCACCCCGATCTTCGCCGCAGCCTCCGGCGTCGTGCGCGTCTCGTCCGAGGGCTACAACGGATACGGTGTCGCCGTCGTGATCGACTCGGTCGTCGGCGGTCAGCAGGTCTCGACCCTGTACGGTCACATGACGTACGGCAGCCGCCAGGTCGTGGCGGGGCAGTCCGTCTCCGCGGGTCAGCTCATCGGAGCCGTCGGCAGCACCGGCAGCTCCACGGCGAACCACCTGCACTTCGAGGTCAAGATCAACGGAACCTACGTCGACCCGCTGGCCTGGCTCCAGACGAACGCGGGCTGACGAGGCATCCGTTCTCCGACACGCCCCCGCGGGTTCACCTCCGCGAACGGCCCGTGTCTGCAAGGCGTGCGTTAGCCTGAAACCGACGC
>NZ_JBFUFC010000043.1:0-23271 GCF_056403635.1 Microbacterium sp. P2_F9
CGAATGGCGAGCCGCGCTCATGTGGACCAGGCGACGTGAGTGGGTCCGTGGGGAGGAGCGGATCGAATGTCGGAGGTCGCACATATCTTCGAATCGAAGGGAGAGGAAATCATGTGGGAGTCCTCCGATCCGAAGCTGGAGAGTCAGCCGCCGCTCGCTGCGGACACGCCGGTGCGCCTCACTTCCGCGGCGCCMGCGCTCTGGCGTGTCGTCGATGCAAGTGGCCGCGTCATCGGGCACCTGCAGGCAAGCGCGCAGCGACAGGGCGTGCGATACCGGGCACGACGGTTCCACACCGCGTCGCGGACGTTCCGCGAACTCGGCGAGTTCTGGTCGGCCGACGATGCGATCGAGTGTCTGCGATTCGCGCGCTGAATCAGACCACGGATTCCAGGTGATGGCTGGCCACGACCGGCGCACCCGCTCGAACGTGGGGCCACGCGTCGGCGAGGATGTCGACCGCTTTCTCGAGGTCCTCGGGCGACGCGGTGAAAGGCAGCCGCAGATGGCGATCGTGCCCGCCGTCGACCGCGAATCGCGGGCCCGCCGACAGGAGCAGCCCACGGGGGCGGACGTCCATGACCAGGGCGGGACTCAGCGGTGCGTCGAGCTCGATCCACAGCGACACTCCCCCGCCGGTGTCCGGAACGCTCCACTCGGGGAGACGGCGCGCCAGTGCTGCCGCCGCTGCGTCGCGACCGGCGCGCAGCAGGTGGGAACGCTGCGCCGCGATCTCGGTGAATCGAGGCAGCACCCTGGCGGCAACGGCCTGTTCGAACTCGGGGGTGCCGAGGTCGTGCGCCGAACGCGCTGCCACGAGCCGGCGGATGAGTTCGCTCTGCCCGCGGATCCAGCCGACCCGCAGTCCGCCCCAGACTGTCTTGCCCAGGGAGCCGATCCGCACGACGAGCGCCGGATCGCCGTCGCTGAATCCCCGTTCGACCGGCCCGCGGTCGATGTCGAGGTCGCCCGTCGTCTCGTCCAAGATCAGTACCGTTCCGGCTCGCTCGGCCGCGTGCAGGAACGCCGCTCGCTCCGTGGCCGTCATGGAGCGGCCCGTGGGGTTCTGGAAGTCGGGCATCAGGTATGCCGCAGCGGGAAGCGTGCGGGCGAAAGCCTGCTCCGCACGATCGAGGTCCCAGCCGTGCCCGGTCGTCACCGGCACCCCGACCAGCCGGGCCCCCGCGCGGCGGAAGGTGTCGGCCGCGTGCGGGTAGGTCGGTGTCTCCATGACCAGGCGATCACCCCGGCCGAGCACGACGGACGCCAGCAGATGGATGGCGGACTGCGCCCCCGTGGTCACCATGACGTCACCCGRGTCGGTCGGGAGCCCGCGGCTCTCGTAGTGAGCGGCGATCGCCGAGCGCAGCTCGAGGCTCCCGAGCACGTCGTAGCCGGAGCGGGCGACGAGCGATGCCGCATCGAGCGCCACCTCCGCCATGACACCGGCCAAACCAGGCCAGGCTGGGGGGCTCGCCTGCTGCAGATCGATCGCTCCCTCGCCGCCGGCGTGGCTGCCCGGGTCCCGTCGCTGAAGCGCGAGGGTGACACTGCCCGATCCGCGCAGGCTCGCGATATGTCCGGTGTCACGCAGGCTGCGGTATGCCGCGGTCACCGTGCTGCGGCTGAGACGCAGAGCTGCCGCCAGCTCACGCTCCGCGGGGAGCACCGTGCGCGGAGCGAGCCGGTTGTCGAGGCAGAGCAGACGGATGCCGTCGGCCAGCGCCTCATAGGCGGGCTCGCGCGTGCGCCACCCGCCGAGAGCGGCCGCGAGCGCACGAGCGGAGATGCGGGAATCCATGCGGCCACATTAGTCGAATTGGCCTGCTATGCCCATGCCAATAGTGCGATTGGATGGTGGCTATGACGCGCCGAGTACTCCAACTGCTGATCGGGCTCGCCCTCTACGGGACGGGCTGCGCCCTGACCATCGAGGCAGGGCTCGGCGTGGATCCCTGGACGGTCTTCGCCCAGGGCGTCTCGCTGCACACCGGAATCGGCATCGGCTGGGTGACCAACATCATCGGGTTCCTCGTGCTGCTGCTGTGGATCCCCCTGCGCCAGAAGCCGGGCGTCGGGACGATCGCGAACATCCTGCTGGTGGGAACCAGCATGCAGGTGGCCCTCTGGGTCATCCCCCCGGTCCACGGTCTGCCCGCTCAGATCGCGACGCTGGTCGGCGGAATCCTGCTCGTGGCGCTGGCATCCGGCCTCTACATCGGCGCGCGCTTCGGACCCGGTCCGCGCGACGGGCTGATGACCGGCATGCACGCCCGCCTCGGCTGGCCGATCTGGGCGTGCCGAGGGCTCGTCGAGGTGACGGTTCTCATCGCGGGCTGGCTGCTCGGCGGAAACGTCGGGATCGGCACCGTGCTCTTCGCGGCCGCGATCGGGCCGCTGGTCCACGTCGCACTTCCGCTCCTGGACACGCAACGCGCACCGCAGCGGGTGCCCGCGCGGACATGATCGTCCGACCTCAGGTCGAGGTCAGTGCTCGCGGAACTGCGGCCAGTCGCTTCCCGGCGTCAGATGGCTGTGCAGCGCGCTCTTCGCGATCTCCATGGTGGGGTAGGTTCCCGACGGCTCGGATGCCCCGGCCATCGTCACCCGGTACCCGTCGTCTTCCTTGCGAATGCTGCCGACGACTCCGGATTCGCCATAGGCGACCCAGAGCGAATGGTGCGACTCGGTCGTGCTCATCGTCGAACTCCCTTCGGATGACTCGACGGTATGCCTCGCAACCCGAGACCGCCATGCGCCGCGCGAAGGTCTCAGGATTCCGGGAGGAACCGACCGAGAATCCCTGCAGTGTGCCCCCGGCAGGATTCGAACCTGCGACCAGCGGATTAGAAGGCCGCTGCTCTATCCACTGAGCTACGGGGGCTGACATCTCCAGGGTAGACGATGCCCCGCGCCGCCCCTGTCGGAGCGCATCATTAGGATGGGTACCATGGTGGGCGCTTCCGAGAACGATCGTCTCGTCTGGATCGACTGCGAGATGACGGGACTCGATCTCGAAGTCGACGAACTCGTCGAGATCGCCGTCGTCATCACAGACTTCGAGCTCAACGCCGTGGATGCCGGTTTCCAGATCGTCATCCGTCCCGACGACTCCGCGCTGACCCATATGAGCGAGTTCGTCCGGGACATGCACGCCAGCTCAGGACTCCTCGATGAGATCCCCGAGGGCGTCAGCACCGCCGACGCCGAATTCCAGGTGCTGGAGTACATCCAGCGCTTCGTTCCCCTGCAGGGCAAGGCACCCCTCGCGGGCAACACGATCGGCACCGATCGCATGTTCCTCGCGAAGTACATGCCGCGGGTCGATCGCTGGCTGCACTACCGCAACATCGATGTCTCGAGCATCAAAGAGCTCTCGCGCCGGTGGTATCCCCGCGCCTACATCCACGCCCCTGGCAAGGACGGTGGCCACCGCGCGCTCGCCGACATCCGTGAATCGATCCGCGAGCTCGCGTACTACCGCCAGGCGGTCTTCGTGCCGCAGCCGGGCCCGACGAGCGACGGCGCCCGTGCGGCCGCGGCATCCGTGGTGTCCGCGTTCGCCGCGCGGGTGTGAGAGAATCGTTTGGTCGCCCGCGCAGGTGGGAAGACATGGTGGGTATAGCTCAGTTGGTAGAGCGCGGCCTTGTGGTGGCCGATGTCGCGGGTTCGAGCCCCGTTACTCACCCCAATTTCACCGTTGAACCGGCGGGCGAACGATGATCATGGATGCCGCGGCGTTCGAGCAGCTCGTCATCGACGAACTCGATCAGCTTCCGGATGACATGGTCGACGGTCTCGACAACATCGTCTTCGTGGTCGAGGATCGGCCGGAAGACGGCAGCCTCGACCTCCTCGGGCTGTATGACGGCTGGGCGCTCACCGAGCGGGAGCGCTACGGCATCGGCGAGCTCCCCGATCGCATCATCATCTTCCGGGAACCGCACCTTGCCGAGTGCGACTCGGAGGACGAGCTGCGCGACGAGATCCACACGACCCTCGTCCACGAGATCGCCCACTTCTACGGGATCGATGATGATCGCCTCCACGAGTTGGGCTGGGCATGATTTCCGCAATGCTCGAATCGGAGACGTCCGAGCGGGTGCACCTCGACTCGCAGCACGCCGCCGCCCGCCCATGGCAGGCCGTGGTGTGGAACGACCCCGTGAATCTCATGAGCTACGTGGTGCACGTCTTCCGCGAGTACTTCGGTTACTCACGCCCCGAGGCCGAGCGCCTCATGCTGGCCGTGCACAACGCAGGCCACGCCGTCGTCGCGGAGGGCCCGCGCGAGCAGATGGAACTCCACGTGCACGCGATGCACGACTACGGCCTGTGGGCCACCGTTCGAAAGGCGCCTGAATGACCGGCGAGCGCACGACCGTCCTCGAACTGACCCGGATGGAAGCCGCCCACCTGGCCGGCCTGGTCACGCAGTTCGAAGAGCTCATTCAGGGTGCCGACGACGGCGCGCCCGAAGATCCCGCGATCGCGAGGCTCGTCCCCGACGGCTACACGGACGATCGGGAGGCTGCCCAGGAGTTCCGCGGGCTGACGCAGCGCGACCTGCTCGACCGGCGAGAGTCGGATGCCGCTCGGGTGCTCGCGAGTCTGCACGAGACCCCGGGCCTTCCGGCGGAAGGGTCCATCACCGACCCCTCCGACGCAACGCTGCTCGAAGTGATGCAGCTCCGGCTGGATCCCGAAGACCTGCAGGCGTGGCTGCGCACGCTGGCCGCGCTGCGCCTCGTCCTCGCCTCCCGCCTCGGCATCACGACCGAGGAGGATCACGATGGCGACGATCCGCGCTTCGGGATCTATGACTGGCTCGGATTCCGCCTCGACGGTCTTGTGCGCGCAGCCGACGAGATGTTCTGACTTCAGGGCATCGCGAACACGTGCGTCGCGTGACGCTGGGGATCGTCACGTGAGAGGTGGCGCTCCTCCTGCTCGGCCCACTGGTTCCAGTGCGGTCGATACGTCTCGCCGTCGCGCGCGAGCGCGCGCCGCTTGCGCGCGTCCGCCGGAGCTTCGAGCCAGACTCGGACGTCCCCCAGTCGCGCCGTCGTCGGAGTGAGCAGGCCGGACCCTTCGACGATCAGAGGCAGCGACGGGTCGACCGCGTGCGCTTCGGCATAAGCGGAGCCTTCCCAGTCCCACCGCTGCCAGACCCCGAGGATGCCACGGCCATGGGGCGTCAGGATGAGCTCCCGTGCGGCCTCCACGCCGTCCTGCAGCCCGTCCCAGCCGGGGTAGACCTGGTCGAGTGCGACGAGCTGCACACGGCCGTGCATGGGCCAGCGTGCGACGAGTTCGCGCGCGAGCGTCGTCTTGCCCGCGCCGCTGCGGCCGTCGATGAGCACCACCGGATTGGAAGCGCCCAGCCCGCGCACCGCGTCGAGGATGCGCGTCGCCGCAGCATCCAATGCGGCGGCGAGCGGGTCGGGATTACCTCTTGAGTGCGCGGATGACACGGCTGAGGGTGCGACCCACGACCCACACGAACGGGATCGCGACGGCGACGAGCGACACGATGTTCGGCTCGAACCGCAGGTCGTCTCCCTTGCGCACGTATCCGCCGAGGGGAACAGACCATCCGCCGCCACCGCCCCCGCCGTTCCCGACTTCGTCGGAGCCGCCGCCGAACCCCGACCAGGTCAGGGCGACAGGGATGAGCGTGACGCCGTCTAGTTCTCTCGCCTCGCCATAGGCGCTGCTGACGCCGAAGGACGCGGACTGCTTGCCGAGCTCGAGTGCGATGTTGGGCATGCCACCACGCTACCGGTCGAGCCCGCACCTGCCCAGAGGCGCGTCTCACTCTCCCGCGGGCGGTCGCGGGTTGGAGGGCAGCGTGCCTCCACCTCGACCCTTGCCGAGGAGGGTCGCGCGGGTGACCGCGCCGCGCCCGAATCGGGCCGCTGCGCCGTCGAGCGCGCCTTCGATGCGACGCCAGTCCTCGTCGTCGTCCCACAGGGTGAGCGCGGCCGAGCCGCCCGGACGCAGCTTCTCGGCGCGGATGCCGATGAGGCGCACCGGCAGCGCCAGCTCGATCGACGCGAACAGCTCGTGCGCGGCATCCCCGATCCGCTGGCCGACGGCCGTCGGCTCCGGCAGCGTCTGCGAGCGTGAGATCGTGGTCCAGTCCGCGAAGCGCACCTTGATCGCGATCGTGCCGGCTTCCCACCCCTGTGCGCGCAGGCGTGCGCCCACCTTGTCGGCGAGGCGACGCAGTTCCGAGCGCAGGACGGCGTCATCGGAGATGTCCTCATGGAACGTCTCCTCGTGGCCGACACTCTTGTCGACGTGATGGGTGTCGACCCGGCGCGGGTCCTCGCCGCGCGCGAGATGCCAGATCCGGGCGCCCATCGCCGGGCCGAGCGCACGTTCGAGCACCGGACGCGGGGTGTCGAGCACATCGGCGACGGTGTGGATGCCGCGACCGTCCAGCGCCTCGGCGGCCTTCGGTCCGATCCCCCACAGCGCGCGGACCGACAGCGGACGCAGGAACGCCTCGGTGTCGGCTTCGGCCACGATCAGCAGACCGTCGGGCTTGCTGACGGTGGAGGCGATCTTCGCGACGTGCTTGGTGGCCGCGACGCCGATGCTGCAGGTGAGTCCGGTGTCGTCCTTCACGCGGCGCCGCAGCGTCAGGGCGATCTCGCCCGGACTCCCCCACAATCGTCGGGCGCCGCGCACGTCGAGGAACGCCTCGTCGATCGACAGCGGCTCGACGAGGGGCGTCACGTCGCGGAAGATCTTCATGACCTGGGCGGACATCTCGAGGTAGCGGTCGAAGTGCGGGAGCACCACGATCGCCGTCGGGCACAGGCGCAGCGCCTGACTGACCGGCATCGCGGACCGCACCCCGAAGCGACGCGCCTCATACGAGGCGCTCGACACCACGGAGCGGCTCTCGGGCGCCCCGATGATGATGGGCTTGCCGCGGAGCGACGGGTCATCGAGCACCTCCACGGAGGCATAGAACGCGTCCATGTCCACGTGCAGGATGCCGGCTCCGGTGTCGTCGGCGCCCTCCAGCGAGACGATCCGGCCTGATCCATCGCCGCGTCCCATGGTTCGATTCTGCCCTTCCCCGGTGACATGCACCGCTTCCCTGTGTCGGTGGCCGGTGGGAGCCTGGTCGCACACCGATCGAAGGAGAGCAGGCATGACCGTCACTCACGTGAACCCGGACTCACTTCACAAGAACCCGGCATTCAGCCAGGGGGTCATCGTCGAAGGACCAGGTCGATTCGTCTTCGTCGGCGGGCAGAACGGCGTCGGCAGCGAAGGCGCGATCGTCGCAGACGACCTCCCGAGCCAGACCCGTCAGGCGCTGCTGAACCTCATCGCCGTCCTCGAGGCGGCCGGCGCGACGCCGGCCGACGTGGTGACGATGAACGTCAACCTCGTCGCTCCCGCCGACATCGCGGAGGCATTTCCCGTGGTCGGCGAGGTATGGGGACCGCATCCCGCAGCCGTCACCGTGCTTCAGGTCGCTGATCTCGGCCCGGACGGCGCCCTGGTCGAGATCAGTGCCATGGCGTTCACGACCTGATTCAGGCCGTTCCGGCGCCGATCACAGCGTCGCGGCGCGCTCGAGGACCAGTTCGCGCACGCGCGCGGCATCCGCCTGGCCCTTCATCGCCTTCATCACCGCGCCGATGACCGCTCCGGCGGCCTGAACCTTGCCGTCGCGGATCTTCTCGAGCACGTCGGGCTGCGAGATGAGCGCCTGGTCGATGGCCGCGATGAGCGCGCCGTCGTCCGAGACCACAGCGAGACCGCGAGCGTCGACGACCTCCTGCGGGGTCCCCTCCCCTGCGATGACGCCCTCGAGCACCTGACGGGCCAGCTTGTCGTTGAGCGCGCCCGAATCGACGAGCGACTGCAGCGCGACGATGTCAGCCACCGAAACGAGCTCGGCCGGCTCGCGATCGGTCGCGTTGGCGATGCGGGCGATCTCGCCAGTCCACCACTTGCGAGCGGCGGCAGGCGTGGCGCCCGCGGCCACGGTGGCCTCGACTTCGACGAGCAGCCCGCTGTTGACCACGCCCTGGAAGTCGAGGTCGGTGAACCCCCAGTCCGTCTTCAGGCGGCGACGCCGCACGGCCGGCGGCTCGGGCAGCGCTTCGCGCAGCTCTTCGATCAGTTCGAGGGAAGGCGCGACCGGCAGCAGATCAGGCTCGGGGAAGTAGCGGTAATCGTCGGCATCCGACTTCGGACGACCCGGCGAGGTCGTGCCGGTGTCTTCATGCCAGTGCCGCGTCTCCTGGGTGATCGTGCCGCCCGCGGCGAGGATGGCCGCCTGACGCTGGATCTCGTAGCGGACGGCACGCTCGACGGAGCGCATCGAGTTGACGTTCTTCGTCTCGGTGCGCGTGCCGAGCGGTGCAGCCGGCTCACCCTCGGCGGTGCGCGGACGCAATGACACGTTCGCGTCGCAGCGCAGGTTGCCGCGCTCCAGGCGGGCGTCGGAGATGCCGAGGCCGATCACGATGTCGCGGATGGTCTGGACGTACGCCTTGGCGATCTCGGGTGCGCGGTGCTCGGCTCCGTAGATGACCTTGGTGACGATCTCGACGAGCGGCACGCCCGCGCGGTTGTAGTCGACGAGCGAGTATTCGGCACCCTGGATGCGGCCGGTCGAGCCTCCGACGTGCGTGAGTTTGCCGGCATCCTCCTCCATGTGCGCCCGCTCGATCGGAACCGTGACGGTGGTGCCGTCGGCGAGTTCCACGTCGACGGATCCCTCGAAGGCGATGGGCTCGTYGTACTGCGAGATCTGATAGTTCTTGCCGAGGTCCGGGTAGAAGTAGTTCTTCCGGGCGAACCGGCTGGAGGGCGCGATCGAGCAGCCGAGCGCGAGGCCCAGGCTGATCGAGTAGCGCACGGCCTCCTCGTTGACCACGGGCAGTGAGCCCGGCAGACCGAGGTCGACCGGGGCGACGAGCGTGTTGGGCTGCGCGCCGTGGTTGCGGGAGTGCGCCGGGTTCGCAGCGGCGGAGAACATCTTGGTCTCGGTGTTCAACTCGACGTGCACCTCGAACCCGAGCACGGGCTCGAAGCGCGAGAGCGCCTCGTCGAAGTCCATGAGTGCGGCCTTGGCCATCAGCGTCCCCCTTCTGTCGCGTGCGCCTCGACCGTTTGCTGAGCCTGTCGAAGCACGGGCGCCCGATCCAGCAGCGGCCCGCCCCACTTTTCGACGAGCAGCGCCTCGAGGGCCGCCCCGACACGGTACAGGCGGGCGTCCTGACGAGCCGGCGCGAGGAACTGGATGCCGACCGGCAGGCCGTCCTCCTCGGCGAGCCCGGACGGGATGGAGATCCCGGGGACGCCGGCGAGGTTGGCTGGAATCGTGGTGACGTCGTTGAGGTACATCTGCAGCGGGTCGTCGATCTTCTCGCCGAGTTTGAACGCGGTGGTGGGCGCGGACGGCGTCGCGATCACGTCGACCTGCGCGAAGGCTTCATCGAAGTCCCGCTGGATGAGCGTGCGGACCTTCTGCGCGGAGCCGTAGTAGGCGTCGTAGTAGCCGGCCGACAGTGCGTAGGTGCCGAGGATGATGCGGCGCTTGACCTCGTCGCCGAAGCCGGCGTCGCGGGTCGCCGCCATGACCTCTTCGACCGTCGCGTTGGCGTGCGGCGTGACCCGCATGCCGAAGCGCACCGAATCGAACTTGGCCAGATTGCTGGATGCCTCGGCGGGGAGGATCAGGTAGTACGCAGCGACTCCGTATTCGAAGTGCGGAGCACTGATCTCGACGATCTCGGCGCCCTGCGCCTCCATCGTGGCGAGCGCGGCCCGGAACGACGCGGAGACGCCTGACTGGAAGCCGCTGTCGGGCAGTTCGCGGATGACGCCGACCTTCAGGCCGCGCAGCACATCGCCGCGCGCTCCTTCGCGGGCGGCCTCGGCGAACGAGGGCCACGCGTCGGTGAGCGAGGTCGAGTCGTGCGGGTCGTGGCCGCCGATGACGTCGTGGAGGAGCCCGGCGTCGAGCACCGTGCGTGTGACCGGCCCGACCTGATCGAGGCTCGACGCGAGTGCGATCGCACCGTAGCGGCTCACGCCGCCGTAGGTCGGCTTGATGCCGACGGTGCCGGTGACGTGGGCCGGCTGGCGGATCGAGCCACCGGTATCCGAGCCCAAGGCGAGGGGAGCTTCGAAGGCCGCCACAGCCGCGGCGGACCCACCGCCGGAGCCACCGGGAATCCGATCGAGATCCCAGGGGTTGTGCGTCGGACCGTATGCGGAGTGCTCGGTCGACGAGCCCATCGCGAACTCGTCCATGTTGGTCTTGCCGAGCGGCACGAGCCCCGCGGCACGAGCGCGGGCGACGACGGTCGCATCGAACGGCGAAAGGTAGCCCTCGAGGATCCTCGAACCGCTCGTCGAGGGCATGTCGGTCGTGACCAGCACGTCCTTGATCGCGAGCGGCACGCCGGCCAGCGGCCCGACGTCCTCGCCCGCGGCGCGCCGGCGGTCGATGTCTGCTGCGACGTCGAGTGCGTGGTCGCTCACGTGCAGGAAGGCATGGATGTCGCCGTCCACGGCTGCGATCCGGTCAAGGTGCGCCTGCGTGGCCTCCACACTCGAGACCTCGCCGGAACTGAGCTTCGCCGCGAGGTCCGCGGCGGTGAGCCTGATCAGATCGCTCACTGCTCCTCCCCCAGGATCGCGGTCACGCGGAAACGGCCATCCGCGGCATCCGGCGCATTCTGCAGCGTCTGCGCGAGGGTGAGCATTTCGCCCACCTCATCGGGGCGGAAGATGTTCTGCAGGGCGATCGGGTGGCTCGTCGCCGGCACATCGGGGGTCGCCACCTGGGAGACCTTCGCGATGTTGTCGACGATCACGTCGAGCTGCCCCGTGAGGCGCTCGACCTCCTCGTCGTCCAGCTGGATCCGGGCGAGCACACCGAGATGGCGCACGAGATCAGGGGTGATTTCAGACACCAGACAAGTCTAGGCGGTCACCGCTGGGCGCCCTGTGGGGCGGCCACCCGCGAGGCTAGGCTGTGGCCGTGACGACGACATATGAGCCTMCTCGCCCTTGGATTGCCAGCTATGCCGAAGGCGTCCCGGCCGACCTCGAACCGGTGACGGGATCGCTCCTCGATGTCGTGGCGGCGTCGGTGCGCGACTACCCGGACGCGACCGCGCTGCAGTTCTTCGGCCGCGAGACCAGCTACCGCGCGATGCAGGAGGCGATCGACCGCGTCGCCGCCGGTCTCAAGGCGCGTGGGGTGGGCGCAGGCGACCCTGTGGCGATCGTCCTGCCCAACTGCCCGCAGCACATCATCGCCTTCTACGCGATCCTGCGGCTCGGGGCCGTGGTGGTCGAGCACAACCCGCTCTACACGCCGCGTGAGCTGCGCAAGCAGTTCGAGGATCACGGCGCCAAGCACGCCATCGTGTGGAGCAAGGTCGTCGCGACCGTGCAGGAGTTCCCGGCCGATCTGCAGGTCTCGACCCTCATCTCCGTCGACGTCACGAAGGCCATGCCCCTCCTGACGCAACTCGCCTTGCGCCTGCCGATCGCCAAGGCCCGGGAGTCTCGGGAGGCTCTCACCACACGTGTCAGCGGCGCGATCTCCTGGGAGGAGATGACCGGAACGGCGCCGCTTCCGGCCACCCACCCCAAGCCCGGCACCGACGATCTCGCGATCATCCAGTACACGAGCGGCACCACGGGCACTCCGAAGGGTGCGGCGCTCACGCATCGCAACCTGCTCTCGAACGTCGAGCAGGCGCGCGCGTGGGTGCCATCGATCCGTCGCGGCGAAGGCTGCGTCGTCTACGCCGTCCTGCCGATGTTCCATGCCTACGGACTCACGCTGTGCCTGACCTTCGCGATGTCGATGGGTGCCCGGCTGGTGCTGTTCCCGAAGTTCGACCCCGACCTCGTGCTCGAAGTCACCAAGAAGCATCCCGCGACCTTCCTTCCCCTCGTCCCCCCGATCGCCGAGCGGCTCCTGCGCGCGGCCAACGAGAAGGGGATCTCCCTCGCGGGGACCGAGGTCGCCATCTCCGGCGCGATGGCCCTCCCGCACGAACTCGTCGTTCCGTTCGAGGCCAACTCGGGCGGGTTCCTCGTCGAAGGCTACGGACTGAGCGAGTGCTCGCCGGTGCTCATGGCGAACCCGGTCGCCACGAGTCGCGTGCCCGGCACGGTCGGTCTCCCTCTGCCGGCCACGGAGTGCCGKGTCGTCGATCCCGACGATCCGACGACGGATGTCGCGCCTGGCGAGCGCGGTGAGCTGCTCGTGCGCGGACCCCAGGTGTTCAAGGGCTACTACGGCAAGCCCGAGGAGACCGCGGAGGTCTTCATCGGTGACTGGTTCCGCACCGGCGACATCGTCACGATCGACGAGGCGGGCTTCGTGCGCATCGTCGACCGAATCAAGGAGCTCATCATCACCGGCGGCTTCAACGTCGCACCCACCGAGGTCGAGAACGCGCTGCGCCAGCACCCGGACGTGGAGGATGCGGCTGTCGTCGGACTACCCAACGCAAAGTCCGGTGAAGAGGTCGTCGCGGCGATCGTCCTGTCGCCCGGCGCGGGCGAGCTGGACGTCGAGGCGATCCGCGAGTTCTCCCKCGGCATCCTCACCCCGTACAAGGTGCCGCGGCGCATCTTCGTCGTCGATGAGCTGCCGAAGTCGCTCATCGGCAAGGTGCTGCGCCGCCAGGTGCGCGAGTCGCTGCTGCGCCTCAACTCCGGCACCTAGACCCGCATCACGGCAACCCCCGGTGCGCCATCGAGCGCGTCGAAGTCGGCATCCTGCGTGACAACGGGCAGGTTGTTCGCGGCGGCGATCGCCGCGATCCAGAGATCGTTCACCTCCATCCGTCTGCCGTGCTCACGCAGGAAGAGTCGGAGTCGTGCCCATTCGTGTGCGGCCCCAGAGGTCGCTTCGAGAACCTCGATATCGGCGATGCGGTCGAGCGTGGCGAGGCGGCGCGCGCGTGTCTCGACATCGGCTGCCGCCAGCACGCCGAGTTCCAGCTCGGCGAGGGTGACGACCGTGGTCACGATACGGTCGATGTCGGCTGACTCATCGAGCCGGTGACCCACCTCGTGCGCGACCAAAACCGATGTGTCCGCCACTCCGACCTTCGATCCGCTCACCACTCGATGCCCGCCTCATCGGTCATCTCGCCCGCCAGTTCCCGCAGCTCTTCGCGCAGGCCCGGATCAGCTTGGTTCTTCGGCATACGAGTGACGAACTCTCGCCATGGAATCGGGCGCCGTCGCCTCGAGTCGACAGGGATGAGGCGAGCGACCGGGTGCCCGTGGACCGTGATCGTGACGTCCTCACCTGCCTCGACACGTCGGATCACGGCTGCCGTATCGTTTCGCAGTTCCCGCACCGGAATCTCTGCCATATCGGCAGTGTAGCGCTCCGTAGGTCTGCGTAGCACATTCAATCGGCCCGGAATTTGCCGGGGCGCGGCTGAATCCACGCGGCGTTGTCGTAGCCGTCTTCCCACGGGAACCGGCCGTGGCGGTCGTCGTAGGTGAGCTGGAAGGCATCCACGGAGTATTCGTCGGGGCGCTGATAGAAGCGGTTGGCCGCGAAGAGGATCTCCGCGGGATTCGGGAGGGTCTCCACGGTGGCGCGGTGAGCCCACCCCTCGAACGTGAGAAGGGCCCCGGCGACGAGATCGCCGCCCGCCCGCACCCGGGCGGAGACGTCATTGAGCAGCAGAGTCGCAGTGCGCATGTCGAGACCGAAGACGAGGAGTTCGGGGTGCCCCATCCCCCAGAGCCCCACCGTGTAGGCGAACGGCGTCTCTTTGGCGCGCATGTCACCGATGATGTACTCGACGCACGTGCCATGGGTGCGGATCGTCTGTGCGGTACGCTTGTCCTCCTGGTCGAGCCAGGCCTGGATCGCGGGGTCGTGTGCAATGGTCATGTTCAGTTCCTTTCTCGAGGAACTCGAGATTAGAACATACCTACGACACTTCAGTCGAGCGCGGCCGGCCCTTGAGTGACAAGCAGGTGGAACTGCGCGGCATCCAGAATCCGGATGCCGAGCTCCTCGGCCTTCGCGAGCTTCGACCCGGCACCAGGGCCGGCGGCGACGAAGTCGGTCTTCTTCGACACGCTCGAGGCGGCCTTGCCGCCTGCCGTGATGATCGCCTCCTGCGCGCCCTCGCGGGAATAGCCCTCGAGCGCGCCGGTCGCAACGATGGTGAGTCCATCGAGCAGTCCGCCTTCGACCACGGATGCGCCGGGTCCAGGGTGACCGGGGGTGGCGAGCTGCGCGCCCGCCGTGGCCCAGCGCTCGACGATGTCGCGATGCCAGTCGACCGCGAACCAGTCGATCAGCGAGTCGGCGATGATCCCGCCCACGCCCTCGACCGCGGCCAGCTCGTCACGTGAGGCCGCCCGGATCGCCGCGACTGAGCCGAACCACTGCGCAAGCGCCCGGGCGGCCACGGGACCGACGTGACGGATGTTCAGCGCGACCAGGAAGCGCCACAGGTCCTTCGTCTTGGCGATCTCGAGGTTCGCGAGCAGCTGCGTCGCCGAAGCGGAGAGGATGTGGGTCGCGTCGCCGTCGAACGCGCCATCGGGGTCGAACGGAGTGTCTGACTTCTTCCGCTGCCGACGGAACGGCGAGCGCGTATCGGGCTCACCATCCTCGAGCAGCCGCGGCAGCCCGGTCTCGGCGTCCCGCACGACGACATCGATCCCAAAGAGGTCTTCTGGGCGAAGGTCGAAGAGGCCGGCTTCGGTCGGCAGCGGCGGCACCTCGGGGCGGACGGGCTGAGTGAGCGCCGCCGCCGAGACCTCGCCCAGACCCTCGATGTCGAGCCCCCCGCGCGAGCCGATGTGCTCCACCCGGCCACGCACCTGGGCCGGGCACGAGCGTGCGTTCGGACACCGCAGATCGATGTCGCCTTCCTTCGACGGCGCCAGCGGCGAGCCGCACTCCGGGCATGCGGCGGGCATGACGAAGGCCCGCTCGGTGCCGTCGCGGAGCTCGACGACCGGCCCGAGCACTTCGGGAATGACGTCTCCCGCCTTGCGGATGACGATCGTGTCGCCGATCAGAACGCCCTTCGCCTTGACGACGTCCTGATTGTGGAGCGTCGCCTGCCGGACGACGCTGCCCGCCACGCGCGCCGGCTCCATCACGGCGAACGGCGTCGCCCTGCCGGTGCGACCGACCGAGACGACGATGTCGAGCAGCTTGGTGTTGACCTGCTCGGGCGGGTACTTGTAGGCGATCGCCCAGCGCGGCGCGCGGCTCGTGGCGCCCAGCTCGTCGTGCAGCGCGAGCTCGTCGACCTTGACGACGACGCCGTCGATCTCGTGCTCGACGTCGTGCCGATGCTCGCCGTAGTGCCGGATGAACTCATCGGCGCCGGCGGGTGAGTCCGCGACCCGGAAGTAGGCGCTCGTCGGCAGCCCCCACGAGGCGAGCAGGGCGTACACCTCGCTCTGCGTCGACACCGGCGGGTCGGGCCAGGCGCCGATCCCATGCACGGTCAGGCGCAGCCGCGAGAGCCGTTCGTGCATGGCCTGCAGCTGGCGCTCGTTCTTGCCCTCGGACTTCTGCCGCAGGGACCCGGATGCCGCGTTCCGCGGGTTCGCGAAGAGCCGATCACCCGCCTTCTCCTGGTAGGCGTTGAGCGACTCGAAGTCGGCGACGTTGAAGAACACCTCGCCGCGCACTTCCACCAGGTCGGGATGGCCATCACCCGCGAGCACGTGCGGGATGCCGTTCAGCCGCCGCACGTTCTCGGTGACGTCTTCGCCGACGCGGCCGTCGCCGCGGGTGGCCGCGGACACCAGTCGCCCGCGCTCGTAGCGGAGCGACAGCGCCAGCCCGTCGATCTTGAGCTCGCACAGGAAGTGCACCGGCCGGCCGGCGTCGCGCTGCACCTTCGCGGCCCAGGCCAGCAGCTCCTCGTCGCTGAAGACGTTGTCGAGGCTCAGCATGCGCTCGGCGTGCTCGACCGGGGCGAAGAGGGTGCCGGAGGCCGCCCCGACGCTCAGCGTCGGCGAGTCCTGCCCCTGCAGCTCCGGGTGCAGCCGTTCGAGGGCTTCGAGCCGGTGCATCCAGCCGTCGTAGGTCGCATCGTCGACGAGCTCGGCATCCCGCCCGTAATACGCGTCGCGCGCGTCGATGATGCGCTCGATGAGCCCTTGAACCTGGGTTCTGGCCTCCTCGAGGCTCAGCGCCTCGAGCTCGGCGAGATCGGTCGTGTCTCCTGCTGCCACTTGGCCAGTTTAGGCAGGGCCTCCGACGTTCACACGGGGCGAAGCGCGCTCACACCGCCGCGGGAACCGCCGAGACCGTGCGGTCGATGGTGAACTGGCCGATGACGCGGGTGCCGTCGTAGAGCACCGCCGTCTGCCCAGGGGCGACCCCGTCGAACGGCGTCTCGGGGACGACAGTGACCATGCCCCCCGCGAGCGAGGCGTGCGCCGGCACCGGGTCGGCGTGCGCGCGGATCTGCACATGGCACGAGAACTGCGAGGCTGCCGGAGCGCGCCCCGCCCAGGTGAATCGCTCCCCCGCGATCTCGGCGCACGCGAGCGCCTCCTTCGGACCCACCACGACGGTGTTGGAGATCGGACGCACCTCGAGCACGAAACGCGGTTTGCCGTCCGCGGCGGGCACGCCGAGCGAGAGTCCGCGCCGCTGCCCGACCGTGAACGCGTGCGCACCCTCGTGCGTCCCCACGACCGCGCCGGAGCGATCCAGGATCTCCCCCCGCTCGGCGCCCACCTTGTCGGCGAGCCAGCCGCGGGTGTCCCCGTCGGGGATGAAGCAGATGTCGTGGCTGTCCGGCTTCTGCGCCACCGTCAGTCCGCGTGCCTCGGCCTCGGCGCGCACGAGGGCCTTGGACGGCGTCGCACCGAGGGGGAAGTACGTGTGGGCGAGCTGCTCGGCCGTCAGCACGCCGAGCACGTAGGACTGGTCCTTCGCGGCATCCGATGCCCGGTGCAGTTCCCGACCTTCGACGCCATCGACGAGCGCCGCGTAGTGGCCCGTGCACACCGCGTCGAAGCCGAGCTCGATCGCGCGCTCCAGCAGCGCCGCGAACTTGATCTTCTCGTTGCAGCGCATGCAGGGGTTCGGGGTGCGGCCGGCGCGGTACTCCGCGACGAAGTCGTCGATCACGTCGTCGCGGAAGCGCTCCGAGAAATCCCAGACGTAGAACGGGATCCCGAGGCGGTCCGCGGCACGACGGGCATCCATCGCATCCTCGATCGTGCAGCACCCGCGACTGCCCGTGCGCAGCGTGCCGCCCGCACGCGACAGTGCCAGATGCACGCCGACGACATCGTGGCCGGCGTCGACGGCACGCGCCGCCGCAACGGCGGAATCGACACCGCCGCTCATCGCCGCAAGGATCCGCATGAACCCAGTCTACGAACCCGCTGCTGAGCGGGTGCCGGATGATCTCGATACACCCGCTTCGCGGGCACTCGATCCGGCGGCCGCAGCCCGAGCCCGCTCGACGGCTCCGGGCAGCGCGGCGAGCACGGCATCCACATCGTCCACGGTGGACGTGCGGCCGAGGGTGAGGCGCAGCACCTGGCGGGCCTCGGCGTCGGATCGCCCCAGCGCCCGCACGACGTGCGACGGCTCCGCGACACCCGCCTGGCACGCAGATCCGGTGGAGGCCGAGATTCCGGCGTGATCCAGGAGGAACAGGATGGACTCCCCCGGTGCACCGGGAAAGTGCAGGTGCGCATTCCCGGCCAGCCGGTCGACCGGGTCGCCCAGCAGCTCGGCGTCGGGGATCCGGTCGCGCACCCCCTGCACGAGGCGGTCGCGCAGCTGCGTGAGGCGTGCGGTCTCCTGCGCGAGGTCGGCGACGGCGAGCTCGGCGGCGACGGCGAACGCGGCGGCGCCCGCGACGTCCTGGGTGCCCGCGCGCAGTCCGCGCTGCTGACCCCCGCCGTGCAGCAGCGGCGCCAGCCCCGCGGAGCGCGCCGCGACCAGCGCTCCGACACCCACCGGACCGCCGAGCTTGTGCGCGGCCACGCTCAACGCGACCAAGCCAGATCCGCTCGGAGCCGCGCCACGCCACGCGGAGAAGTTCAGAGGGAGGTGGCCGAACGCGGCGATCGCGTCCAGATGCAGGGGAACGTCAGCCGCAGCGGATGCCGCCGCCAGCGCGGCCGCGTCGTTCACCGTGCCCACCTCGTTGTTCGCCACGAGAGCGGTGGCGGCCGCCGCGCCGTCGAGCGCAGCCGCGAACGCATCAACGGGAATGCGGCCCTGCCGATCGAGGCCGACCGCGCGGACGTCTGCCCCCTCGTGGGCGGCCAGCCACTCGGCGGTGTCGAGGGTGGCGTGGTGCTCGCCGTCCGGGAGGACGAAGGCGGCGCGACCGGGCTGCCGCGACCACCACAGCCCCTTCAGCGCGAGGTTCACCGACTCGGTGCCCCCGGAGGTGAAGACGACCTCGATGGCATCACAGCCGAGGGTCTCGGCCAGCCTCTCCCGCGACTCTTCGAGCAGGCGGCGCGCCGATTGTCCATCCCCGTGAATGGATGAGGGGTTCCCGACGGTCTCGGCCGCCTTCAGCCACGCCTCGCGAACCTCGGCGCGCATGGGCGTCGTGGCGGCGTGATCGAGATAGACCGGCATCCGCTTCTCCGCCCTTCCCCACGCTCATCGCTCCCGGCCCGAGTCCCAGGAACTCCGGCATCGGGTCTCGTAACGTCTGCGACTCACAGCACAGTTATGGTAGTCCGCATGGCCAGTGCCGACCCCCTCGCCCAGCGCGCACTCGACGATCTGCTCAGCCCAGACCTCGACGATCTGGGCGTCACACTCACGGCCGACGGGGGCAGACTGCGCGTGTGGTCCGCGAACGCGTCCGCGGTGGAGCTCGTCATCTTCGACGAAAGCGACCTCGATTGGATCACGGTCGTCCTGCCGCTGGAACGGACGGAGGGCGACGTCTGGACTGTCACAACGCCGCTCCTTCGCCCGGGCACTCCCTACGGAGTGCGCGTCGACGGTCCCCTCGGCGCCGGCAACCTCTTCAACCCCGAGACCATCCTCATCGAGCCCTACTCGAAGGGCGTCGTCCGCGGCGGCACCGAGGAGCGCAGATCGCTCGTGATCGATGAGGGGTTCGACTGGGGCGGAGTGGGCAAGCCCGCGGTCCCGCTGGACCGCACGGTGCTCTACGAGGGACACGTGAAGGGCCTGTCGAAGCGGCACCCGCAGGTGCCCGCCGCGCTCCGCGGCACGTATGCCGGCCTCGCCCACCCGGCGATGATCGAGCATTTCCACACTCTGGGGATCACGAGCATCGAGCTCCTGCCGGTGCACACCTTCGCGACCGAGCCGCGGCTGCTTCAGCACGGTCTCGTGAACTACTGGGGATACAACACCCTCAATTTCTTCTCACCGCATGCCCCGTACGCCACGCTCGAGAGCCGCCTCCGCGGTCCCGAGGCGGTGCTCCGCGAATTCAAGGGCATGGTCAAGCTCCTGCACGAGGCGGGACTCGAGGTCATCCTCGACGTCGTGTACAACCACACGGCCGAACTGCAGATCGGCGAGCCCCGCTCGAGCTTCCGCGGCATCGACAATCAGTCGTACTACCGCCAGCACGACGACGGCGCGTACATCGATCTCACCGGGTGCGGCAACTCCATCAATACGGCGACGGATGCCGCGGCACGGCTCGTGCTGGACTCCCTGCGGTACTGGGCGAACGACCTGCAGATCGACGGCTTCCGCTTCGACCTGGCCGCGACGCTCGGCCGGGACGAAGCGCACTCCTACACGAGGGAGCATCCGCTGCTGCAGGCCATCGTCGAGGATCCCACGCTTGCCGGAGTGAAGATGATCGCCGAGCCATGGGACGTCGGCATGGGCGGCTGGCAGACGGGGAACTTTCCCGACGGCTGGATCGAATGGAACGACCGGTACCGCGATCGCGTCCGCAACTTCTGGCTCAGCGACGTCGATTACGCCCGACGCGCCTCCGTCTCTCCGGTCGGCGTCGGCGGCTTCGCGAACCGCCTCGCGGGCTCGGCGAACACCTTCAGCGCCGAACGCGGCCCCCTCGCGGGCGTCAACTTCATCACCGCCCACGACGGATTCACCCTCCACGATCTGGTCTCGTACGACGTCAAGCACAACCTCGGCAACGGCGAGCACAACCGCGATGGAGCGGACACGAACCGCTCCTTCAACCACGGCACCGAGGGACCGACCCAGGACGAGGGGGTTCTGGCGACGCGCCGCAGGGCGATGCGCAATCTGCTCGGCACGCTCCTGCTTTCCGCCGGGATTCCGATGCTCACCGCGGGTGACGAGTTCGCGCGCACGCAGCGGGGCAACAACAACGCGTACTGCCACGATTCGGCACTCACCTGGCTTTCCTGGGACCACGCCCCGTGGCAGGACGATCTGGCGGCCCACGTCCAGCGGCTCATCGCCCTGCGCCGCGACAACCCCGCCCTCCGACCGAGCCGATTCGCACGCCTCGACGAACCCACCCCGTCGGCATCGGACATGGACTGGTACGACGAGAACGGCGAGACGATGTCGATCGAGCGCTGGACGAACCCGCAGCACCGAACGCTGCAGTATGTCGCGACATCCACTCCCCAGCATGAGGACTTCAACCGCATCCTGCTCATGGTCCACGGGACCGAGCGCGCCACCGCGGTGACCCTCCCGGAGATCGACGGAGTCACCTCCTACGTGTCGCTCTGGTCGAGCGCGGACGAACGGCCTGCAGATGAGCGCCCACTGCATCTGCCCGGCGATGTCGTGCGCCTCCCCGGCACCTCGATGCACCTCTTCCGCGCCGACGGATGACGTCGCGCCTGCCGTCACTGTCATCGTCATTCGCCGCACGGTAGGTTCAAGGAGTGGTCACGACTTCGCGCGGCGCGCACGCCCCGTCCTGGCGGAGCATCTCCGCCATCCCCGTCCGACCTGCGATTGCCGAGCGGGCTGAAGTCGGCACGTACACCGGACGCGTACCGCAGCTGCTGCCCGCTCCCGCGGTGCCCGGCGGTGGCTTCCGGCCGAAGGGATACGTCGGCGAGGTCATTCCGTTCCGGGTGACCGCGTTCCGCGAGGGTCACGATGTCATCGGCGTGCACGTGCGCCTCTTCTCCCCCTCCGGCGACGAATCCCTGCATCGGCTCACGGCGCTGCACGATGGCTTCGACCGTTGGGAGACCGCGATCGCACCCCTCGAACAGGGGGTCTGGTCCTTCCGGTTCGAGACGTTCAACGACGACTTCGCCACGTGGGAGCACGCCGCCGATCTCAAGATCGAGGCGGGCGTGGACGTCGCGCTCATGCGCGAGTCCGGTGCCCTCCTCTTCGACCGCGCTGCCGCCGAGAAGGCCCGCCCCCTMGCCGAGCGACGGGTGCTGAAGGATGCCGCGGCGCGCCTGCGCGACGACGGCGTCGATGACGCCGGGGCCCTCGTGATCGTGCGCGACCCTGCGATCGCCCGTCTGTTCGCCGACCGTCCGATGGCAACCCTGACGACGATCGGCCCTCGCCTCGAGCTGCTGGTGGAGCGTGAGCGCGCGGGCGTCGGAGCCTGGTACGAATTCTTTCCCCGCTCCGAGGGCGCGCGCCGGCTGAAGGACGGCTCGATCAAGAGCGGCACCTTCCGGTCCGCCATCAAGCGGCTCCCCGCGGTGGCCGCGATGGGCTTCGACGTGCTCTACCTGCCGCCGATCCACCCGATCGGGCGCCTCAACCGCAAGGGCCCGAACAACACGCTCGACCCGCAGCCCGGTGACCCGGGCTCGCCGTGGGCGATCGGGGCTGCCGAGGGCGGTCACGACACGGTGCACCCCGACCTCGGCACGCTCGCGGACTTCCGCGCCTTCGTGCGGGCGGCCCGGGCCGAGGGGCTGGAAGTGGCGCTCGACCTCGCGCTGCAGGCGGCCCCGGATCACCCCTGGGTGGCGGCGCACCCTGAGTGGTTCACGACGTTGCCCGACGGCTCGATCGCGTACGCCGAGAACCCGCCCAAGAAGTACCAGGACATCTATCCGATCAACTTCGACAACGACCCCGAGGGGATCCGCGCCGAGGTGCTGCGCGTCGTCCGCCACTGGATCGCACAGGGCGTGAAGATCTTCCGCGTCGACAATCCGCACACCAAGCCGCTGCAGTTCTGGGAATGGCTGATCGGCACCGTGACGGCGGCGCAGCCGGATGCCGTGTTCCTCGCCGAGGCCTTCACCCGCCCTGCACCCATGCGCGGTCTCGCCGCAGCCGGATTCCAGCAGAGCTACTCCTACTTCACGTGGCGCAACACCAAGGAAGAGCTCGAGGAGTTCCTCGGATCGATCGCACACGAGACAGCGGACTACCTGCGGCCGAACCTCTTCGTGAACACCCCGGACATCCTCACCGAGTACCTGCAATTCGGAGGGAAGCCCGCGTATCGGATCCGTGCGGCGATCGCGGCGACCGGCGCGCCGCTCTACGGCGTCTACGCGGGATACGAGCTCTTCGAGAACGTCGCACGTCCAGGCGCCGAGGAGAACATCGACAACGAGAAGTACGAGTACAAGGTCCGCGACTGGGCCGGCGCCGAAGCCCGCGGCAACTCGCTCGCTCCTTTCCTCACCCGGCTCAACGAGATCCGCCGCGCCCATCCCGCGCTCGGCCAGCTGCGCACCTTCACCGCGCACTGGAGCGACGACGATGCCGTGCTCGTCTACTCCAAGCACATCGACGCCGCGCTCTCGCCGACCGGCAAGGCCGACACCATCATCGTCGTCGCGAACGTCGACCCGCACTCGGTGCGCCAGACGATGGTCCACCTGGATACCCGGATCTGGGGCGTCGCCCCCGGCGAGCCGTTCGAGGTGGAAGAGCTGCTCACCGGAGAGCAGTGGACCTGGTCGGATCACAACTTCGTCCGGCTCGACGCCTTCGCCGAGCCGGTGCACATCCTCCACGTCAAGGAGCCACGATGACCCCGCTCGATGACCATCTGATCGACGCGGTCGCCGCCGGTTCCCACCACGATCCGCACGCTGTGCTCGGCATCCATCCCGGATCGGACGCGCAGGGCGCCGCCGAGTGGACCGTCCGGGCCCGCCGGCCACTGGCGCAGAGCGTGACCGCCGTCTTCGCCGACGGCACCGAGGTGCCGCTCGAGCACGTGCGCTCCGGCATCTGGGAGGGAACGCGTGCGGGCGAGGCCGGCGCGTACAACCTCGTCACGACCTACCAGGACGGGCCGGACTTCAKCGCCGACGACCCGTACCGGCACACCCCGACGC
>NZ_JBFUFC010000044.1:0-22487 GCF_056403635.1 Microbacterium sp. P2_F9
CCACGGATCCGGCGCGCGCGCTGCAGTACGCGCAGCGCGCCGACCAGCTCTCCGCCGAGGCCATCCGGCTCGCACAGGACGATGTGGGCTCGTTCGGGGGCGGCACCGCCGGATTCGGCCCGGGCGGGGGCCAGGGTGGGTCGTCCGGCGGCGGGATGCTCGGCGCCATCCTCGGAGGCATCGTCCTGAACTCCGTCCTCGGCGGCGGCTCGTCCGGCGGCGGGTTCCCCGGCGGCGGATTCGGCGGGGGCTCGCGCTCCGGCGCGACCTTCAACCCCGGTTTCAACCCGGGCAGCTTCGGCGGCGGCGGCACCCGGTCCCGCCGAGGGGGTGGTCGGTTCTGACCACCCCGATCGCGCATCCCCCCGCTCCACCACTTCACCATCCCGCTTCACCACGACTCCGATAGGAAGGAAGAACCGATGGCCAAACAGTCCATCCTGGGTCGCATCTCGACCCTCGTCCGCGCGAACATCAACGCGCTCCTGGATTCCGCCGAGGATCCCCAGAAGCTGCTCGACCAGCTCGTGCGCGACTACACGAACAGCATCGCCGAGGCGGAGTCGGCGATCGCCGAGACCATCGGCAACCTGCGACTGCTCGAACGCGACCACCAGGAGGACATGCAGTCCGCCTCCGACTGGGGCAGCAAGGCGATCGCGGCGAGCCGCAAGGCCGACCAGCTGCGCGGGTCCGGGAGTACTGCGGACGCCGACAAGTTCGACAACCTCGCCAAGATCGCCATTCAGCGGCAGATCGAGGCCGAGAAGCAGGCGAAGACCGCGGAGCCGACGATCGCCTCGCAGACCCAGGTCGTCGATCAGCTCAAGAGCGGCCTGAACGGCATGAAGGTCAAGCTCGACCAGCTGAAGTCGAAGCGGTCCGAGCTGCTGGCCCGTGCGAAGACAGCGGAAGCGCAGATCAAGGTCCACGACGCCGTCAAGTCGATCGACGTCCTGGACCCCACCAGCGAGCTCGGGCGCTTCGAAGACAAGATCCGGCGCCAGGAGGCGCTCGCCCAGGGCAAGCAGGAGCTGGCGGCGTCGAGCCTCGATGCGCAGTTCAACTCGCTCGACGACATGGGTGAGCTCACCGAGGTCGAAGCGCGCCTCGCCGCCCTCAAGTCGGGGGCGACGCCCGCGCAGGCGGCGATCGACGCGCCTAGCGTCCCGTACACGCCGTAGCGGAGGATGCCTTCGCTGATCGGGCGCCGCTCCCCCGGGTGCGGCGCCCGACCACTTATCCGTGCGTGCGTATGCGACCGCTCGGTCGCGGGAGGAAGATGAGGGAATGACCCGTTATCTCGTGGTTCCGCAATGGCAGGGCAGTCCCTCATCGCGGGCGATGCAGCTCATCGACGGAGCGCAGGCCATCGCCGGCGACCTGCCGCGGTCGGCGACCACGATCCTCGAGGTGCCGATGGAGGCCGGCGAGTCGCTGGGCACCGGCATCCATCGCCTCAGCGCCCTGCAGCACACCTACACGCTCGTCGAGGCCGCGCTCTCCGGGCATGACGAGGCGGTCCTAACCGTGGGTGGCGACTGCGGGATCGCGCTGGCACCGATCGCGTGGGCGGTGCGGCGCTCCCCCGAGCTCGCGGTGGTGTGGATCGACGCGCATCCCGACCTCAACACGCCGGAGTCGTCGCCGTCCGGAGCCTTCTCGGGCATGGTGCTGCGGGCCGTCCTGGGTGACGGCGACCCGGGGCTTTCACTAGAGGCCGGGGCGGTGGCACCCGGTCGAGTCGTGGTGGTGGGAGCGCGCTCGTTCGACGACGCCGAAGACGAGGCCGTGCAGGCGATGGGGATCACGACGGTGTCGGTCGAAGACCTCCGGGATCCCGATGCTCTGGCTGCGGCCGTGCGGGCGACCGGCGCGGACAGCATCTACATCCACGTCGACGTCGACGCGCTGGATCCGGCCGAGCTCGCCGGCAACGCGCACCCGGAGCCCTTCGGCTTCGCCCTCGCCGAGCTCACCGCCGCCATCGCCCGACTGCGCGCCGACCTCCCCCTCGTGGGCGCCTCGCTGGCCGGCTACTCGCCGGCATCTGCAAGCGCCGCGGATGACGACCTGGGAGCCATCCTGCGGATCATCGGGGCGCTCGCATGAGTCCCATCCGTATGCCCCCGCCGGGCTGGCGGGCCGAAGCCGACCGCGCCCTCGCGCGCGGCCGACGCATCGACCGCATCATTCCGAGCTTTCTCCTGGACTCCCCTCTCAGTCACGCCGGGTACCTCTACGGCACGACCGTCGGGTGGATCTGGGGGTCCATCTGGAGCACCGGGCGGGTCGAGAAGCGCGCGGGGCTGTGGATCTTCCGCGGCATGCCGGGCTGGGCGTTCCCGCGCGGCGGGACGTGCACGGGCGGGTGCTTCCTCACCGGCGACGACCCGGTCACCGACCGGCTGCTGCGCCACGAAGCCGTGCACAAGCGTCAATGGGAGCACTACGGCTTCCTCATGCCCGTGCTCTATCTGCTGGCCGGGCGCAATCCGCTGCGCAACCGCTTCGAGATCGAAGCCGGACTCGAGAACGGCAACTACATCCCGCGCGGGTTGAGCGTCGACTGAGCGCGCGAGGCGGCGTGGTCGAAGCGGACTTCAACCACGCCGCCGTGTCAGATCCGAACGTCTGTCACTATCACTCGCCGCCGACGTGAGGATTGCACCCCCACGTGAATGTGAAGGTGGTGCCATCGGGATTGTGGACGGTCACCAAGACCTCCGCGGCACCCCGCACGCTCTTCGCGGTGATGAAGCCGGTGGCGTTCTTCTGGTGACCCCAGTTCTGGACGTTGCCGGGCCCCGCGGTGGTGCCGGGCTCTGAGCCGTCCTGGAGCCCGGAGTAGACGCAGGCCGACTTCGCGTGCGCAGGACCCCCGGTGGGGTCTCCGTTGCCGTTGATCTCGCCCGCGAACGCGCCGCCCCCCGAGCCGAGTACGAGAACGGCCCCCACGGCCATCCCCAGCAGAATGTTCTTCCGCATTTTCTTCCCCCTGTTCATCGCAAGACGAGCACCATTGCCCGTCGGCACACATCGAACTCCCACTCGGGCCCGAATACAAGGGGCGGCGTGGGGGTGGGGGAAGAGCAGGTCGCTCAGCGCGCGGTCGCGAGTCCGTACTGCTCAGGGGCGTGGATCGAGGAGGCCGCGACGCCGTTGCGCGTCGTGAGGTGGTCGACGATGTCGGCGGTGCCGAGGTATCCGCCCAGCAGATGGATGCGCGTCTCGTCGTCCGGGGCGCAGAGCATCTCGTCGGCCCACGCCGTCACGGCACGTGCCAGCGCCTGACCGGGTGCGCACGCGCGGCCCGTGCCCGGGTCGCCGCTGCGCACCGAGCGGTCGAGCCAGGTGACGACCATGCGCGCCGGAGCCTGGACGACCCCGTGCCAGGAGGCATCCGGAATCTCGATGAACACGCGACCGGTCGAGCAGATCGGCAGGGTCGCCAGCAGCGCCTCGAGGTCGGCGAGCGACGACTCGTCTGCCGTGATCAGATGCTGCACCCGCGTGTGCCGCGAGGCGCGGCATGCGGATGCATTGTGCTCGGTGGTGTGGGACATGTCGTCACCACTATAGCGCGAAGGTAGGGTTGCCTAACCTTTGTGAACCTGTGCGTCCTCCCTCAAACGGACCGACGATCACGCGATGAGCACGCGGCGCAGTTCGACGATCTCGTCGTCCGTCACTCCGTGCGCGCGCAGGTAGTCGGCAGCCGAGCCGTAGCTCGCGATGAGGTCGGCCAGCATCCGCTCCATCACCGGCGCAGGCGACCGGCAGGCGAGATCCTCGAGGTTCCGCGCCCCCGGGTGCAGGGTGCGCAGCCGGGTGAGCACGTCGCGGTTGCGCTGTTCGGGCAGCAGCGACTCGGTGCGGGCGTAGTCGGCGACGMCGGCGCCCGGGTCCACTCCAGCGGCGGCGAGCGCGAGCCCCACCGTCACTCCGGTACGGTCCTTGCCCACGGTGCAGTGCACCAGCACCGGCTGGTCGACCAGGATTCCTCGGATGACGGAGACCACCGCCGGCGCGGATTCCTCGAGGATCCGCGCGTACATCTCGTCGAGGGTCAGATCGTCCGCGAAGAATGACCCCACCGAGCCGAGGAACAGCGGCACGCGCTGCACCTGGATCGCCAGCCCGTCGATCCGGCTGGGCGCATGCGCGACTTCGTCATCGGCGCGCAGGTCGATGATCCGCCGCACACCGAGGTCTCTGAGGGCCGCGGTGCCCGAATCTTCGAGCCGGGCCAGATTCCCCGAGCGGAACAGCACACCGAAGCGCGTGCTCCGGGGTCCCGCCGGCAGGCCGCCGACGTCACGCAGGTTGACCGCGCCCGGAACGAGCGGATCGGCGATCATGCCTCGGGCGCCCGCCGAGGCGGCACCGGATACCGGCCCGCGATCGCGATCCGGTTGAAGGCGTTGATCGAGACCAGGATCCAGCTCAGGGCCACGTACTCCTGCTCGGTGAGCACCCCGCCGACGTGGTCGTAGACCTCGTCGGCGACCCCGCCGTCGTGGATGAACGTGAACGCCTCGGTCAGCTCGAGCGCCGCCCGCTCGCGCTCGGTGAATACGCCCGATTCCTGCCACGTGGGCAACTGGGCGATGACGTCGGCGTCCAGGCCGATCTTCACCGCACGGTCGACATGAACCCGCACGCAGAAGGCGCAGCCGTTGAGCTGCGACGCGTGGATCTGCACGAGTTCCTTCAGCCTCGCGTCGATGCCGGCCTCGGCCGCGATGGCGCCCACGGACTTCGAGAAGACGTCGAGCGTCTGGTAGGCCTCCGGGGCGGAGCGGGAGAGGTGCACGCGTCGTTCTTCGCTCATCCCGCCAGCCTATCCAGGGGCCCGGCGCGGGGGGCTCGCGCCGACGAGGCAGAATAGCCGGGTGAGTGACGCCACCGACGAGTTCTCCTTCCTGCCCGCGCAGGCCGCCGACGCCGGGATCCCCGGCCCCCTCCTCCGGGGCGAGCGCCTCTTCCTCACCCTCCCCGACGGGCGGACCCTGAGCGCCCTGCGGTACGCGCCGGCGGGCGTGGAGTCCGCCGCTCCGACCGTGACGCTGCTGCACGGCGCCGGGCTCAACGCCCACACCTGGGACACGACGATCCTCGCCGCCGGGGTGCCCGCGCTGGCGATCGACCTGCCCGGGCACGGCGACTCGTCGTGGCGCGACGACCTCGCGTACACCGGCGGGACGCTCGCCCCGGACGTCATCGCCGGCATCGAGGCGTGGACCGACCGCCCGCAGCTGCTCGTCGGTCAGTCCCTGGGCGGCCTCACCGCTGCGGCGGTCGCGGCATCCCGTCCCGATCTCGTACGAGAGCTCGTCATCGTCGACATCACCCCGGGCATCGACCCGAACGGCGGTCCCGCCGAACTCGGCGCGTTCTTCTCCGGCCCCACGGATTGGGCATCGCGCGACGAACTCGTCGATCGGGCGCTTGCGTTCGGACTCGGCGGATCGCGCACCGCCGCCGAGCGAGGGGTCTTCCACAACTCCCGTGTCCGCGAAGACGGCCGCGTCGAGTGGAAGCACCACTTCGCCCGGCTCGCGAACGCGATGGCCGCGGCGCCCGAACTGGCCGCCGCCGCCGCTGCGCAGCAGGATGCCCTCCGATCGGTGCTTTCCCAGAGCGGGTGGACCGACCTCGCCGGCGTCCAGGCGCCGACGACGCTGCTGCGCGGCACGCGCGGCTATGTGACGGTGGCGGATGCCGAGCAGTTCCAGGAGCGGGTGCCCGCGGCATCCGTCATCGACGTGGCGTCCGGTCACAACGTCCAGGAGGAGATCCCCGCCGAACTGGGGAAACTGCTCGGAGACCTCGCCGGGAAGGGTTAACACTTGTGTTTCGTTCTGCGTAGCGCAGGCGTCACCCACGGTCCGCCTTCCCTAGGCTGGCTGACGCACCGGATCGCGTCCGCCGCCCGCCGGACCTCCTCCATCGTGTGCCCCTCCGAAAGGACCCCCATGCTCCGCCGTACCGCCCTCGCCGCCTCGGCCCTGCTCGCCGCCGGCGCGCTCATGCTCACCGCCTGCAGCGGCAGCCCGAGTGCCAGCCCCAGCGCAACCGGCGAGCCCGATCCGAACGCCACGGTGACGGTAGGCCTCGTGCTCGAGCCGGAGAACCTCGATATCCGCCACACGAGCGGTGCGGCCCTCGAACAGCTCCTGATCGACAACATCTACCAGGGACTCGTCACGCGGGACTCTGCGAACGACAACGCGATCGTGTCCGCGCTCGCATCGGAGTGGAGCGTCTCCGACGACGGGCTGACCTACACCTTCACGCTCAATGAGGGCGTCACGTTCCACGACGGCACCGCGCTGACCGCGAACGACGTGGTGACGTCGTACACGCAGGTCAAGGATGACGAGACGCTGCAGGGGCACGCCGACTTCGCCGGGGTCACGTCGATCGCGAGCCCGGATGCCTCGACCATCGTCATCACGCTCACCGAGCCGAACATCAACTTCCTGTTCGCCCTCACCGGTCGCGCCGGCCTGGTCTTCAAGACGGGCGACACCACCGATCTGAAGACCGCGGAGAACGGCACCGGTCCGTTCCTGCTGAGTGAGTGGAACCAGGGCGACAGCGTCGTCCTGGAGCGCAACGACGACTACTGGGGAGACAAGGCCGCCGCCAAGGAGATCGTGCTCCAGTACATCCCCGACTTCACGGCCGGCGTCAACGCGGCGCTCGACGGCACGCTCGATGTGCTCACCGCCGTCGAGCCGAACCTGGCGTCGCAGCTCGACGAGGAGAGCGGCTTCACGCTCACCGAGGGCCGCACCACCGACAAGGGCACGCTCGCATTCAACAACACGCGTGCGCCGCTCGACGACATCCGCGTGCGTGAGGCGCTTCGTCTCGCGATCGACCATGAGGCGCTCATCGAGGCCGTCGGCGGGGCCACGACGCTCTACGGCCCGATCCCCGAGCTCGACCCCGGCTACGAGGACCTCTCGGATGTCATCAGCTACGACCCGGAGAAGGCGAAGGCGCTGCTGAAGGAGGCCGGCCAGGAGGATCTCGAACTGACGCTGACGATCCCGTCGTTCTATCCCACGACCACCGCGACGTTCCTGGTCTCGGCCTTCAACGACATCGGAGTGACGCTCAAGGTCGAACCAGTGGAGTTCTCGACCTGGCTCGATGACGTCTACACCAACCACGACTACGAGCTGAGCTTCGTGCTCCACGTCGAGGCGCGTGACTTCGACAACTTCGCGAACCCCGACTACTACTTCCAGTACGACAATCCCGAGGTGCAGACTCTGTACAAGCAGGCGATGACCAGCACCGACGAGGACAAGTCGGACAGTCTGCTCAAGGAGGCCGCTCGCATCGTGTCCGAGGACATGGCCGCCGATTGGCTCTACAACGGGGTCACCATCACCGCGGTCGGAACCGGCATCACCGGCTTCCCGAAGGACTCGGTCAACGTGCGACTCGACCTCACTGACGTGGCCTCGTCGAACGGGTGATCCGCTATGCGCTGACACGACTGGCCCTGCTGCTGGTGGGGCTGCTCGTCGCCAGCGTCCTGATCTTCCTCACGCTGCGCGTGCTGCCCGGGGATGTCGCCCAGCTGATCGCCGGCACCGAGGGCACCCCGGGGCAGGTCGCGGCGATCCGCGAGGAGATGGGCCTCAACCGCCCCCTGATCGCGCAGTACCTGGACTGGATCGGCGGTGTGCTGCGGGGTGACCTCGGCACGTCGCTCATCACCGGCTCGCCCGTGGCGTCCGAGATCGCGGACAAGGCGCGGGTCACGGTGCCCCTGGGCATCCTCGCGCTGACGATCGCCGTCGTGTTCGCGGTCCCGCTCGGGGTCGTGTCGGCGATGCGGCGCCGGCACGCCGTCGGAACGGGCATCAGCGTCACGTCGCAGACCCTCGCCGCCGTGCCGGTCGTGTGGGCGGGCATGATGCTCGTCGTCGTGTTCGCCGTGTGGCTCGGCTGGCTCCCGGCCCAGGGATTTCCGCGCACCGGCTGGTCGACCCCGTGGCTCGCGCTGCGCTCTCTGCTGCTGCCAGCGATCACGATCGGAATCGTCGAAGGTGCGATGCTGATGCGGTTCGTCCGCAGCGCGACGCTCCAGGCGGTCGGTCAGGACTATGTGCGCACCGCGGCTGCGAAGGGCCTCACGCGGAATGCGGCTCTCGTCCGCCACGGCCTGCCCGGCGTCGGACTGTCGGTCATCACCGTGCTCGGGCTTCAGGTCGCGGGCATCATCGTGGGGGCCGTCGTGATCGAACAGCTGTTCTCGCTGCCCGGGATCGGGCGGATGCTCGTCGCCGACGTCGGCTCACGCGACCTTCCCAAAGTGCAGGGCGAGCTGCTCGTCCTCACCGGCTTCGTGCTCTTCGTGGGGTTCTTCGTCGACCTGCTGCACCGCGTGATCGATCCGCGGCAACGGGAGGTGGCGCAATGAGCGGACGAGCGGATGCCGCGGCCCCGCCGCCCGCGGGCGGCTCAGTTCGGCGGCGCAGGAGCTGGCTGCGCCGACTGTGGGCGATCTCGACGGGTCGCTTCGGGCTCATCGTGATCGCGGTCATCATCCTGACCGCGATCGTCTCGCTGTTCTGGACGCCCTTCGACCCCAAGTCGGTCGACATCCGCAACCGCTGGCAGGGGCCCGGGTGGCCGCACGCGCTCGGAACCGACGGGACGGGCCGCGACATCCTGAGCCTGATCATCGCGGGTTCTCGCACGACGATCATCGTCGCCGTCGGGGCGGGGATCATCGCGACAGTCGTGGGCATCTCGCTCGCCGCGCTCGGGGCCCTCACCGCCCGCTGGGTGCGCGAGTCGGTCGCCGTGTTCGTGGACATCCTCATCGCCTTTCCGGTGCTCATCATCGCGATGATGATCTCCGCGGTGTGGGGCGGCTCCCTCCTCGTCGTCATCTGGTCGGTCGGGATCGGCTTCGGCGTCAACATCGCGCGCGTCACGCGCCCCGAGCTGCGCCGCGTGCTGCACAGCGACTTCGTGCTGGCCGGCCGTGCGTCGGGCCTGACCCCGTCCCAGAACCTCCTGCGGCACCTGCTCCCGAACGTCGCGCCGGTGTTCATCGTGCAGCTCTCCTGGGCCATGGCCGTCGCGGTCCTCGCCGAGGCGGGCCTGTCCTACCTCGGCTTCGGCGCCCCCGTCACCGAACCCTCGTGGGGACTCCTCCTGGCCGAGCTGCAGCAGTACATCGCGATCTACCCGCTCTCGGTCGTGCCTCCGGGAGTCGCGATCACCGTGACGGTGCTGGCGCTGAACCTGCTGGGCGATGCGCTCCGCGAGGCGACCGACCCGACCCTGTCGCACGGCCGGGACCCACTGCATCGCCCACGTACGGCGATCCGGCACCTGCCGGAGGTGGTCTCGTGACCCTCGAGGTGGACAACCTCATCGTCGAGATCGATGGCCGCCGCGTCGTGGACGGCGTCTCGTTCTCGGTGCCCGACGGCGCACGGGTGGGCCTCATCGGCGAATCCGGCTCGGGCAAGTCGCTGACGGCCCTCGCGGTGCTCGGCCTGCTCCCCGACGGCGCGACGGCCGACGGGTCCATCCGCTGGAACGGGCGCGAGCTGCTCGGAATGCCCGATCGCGAGCTCGCTCAGCTGCGCGGCGACGAGATCGGCATCATCTTCCAGGAACCGCAGACCGCACTCAATCCCATCCGCACGGTCGGCCGGCAGATCGCCGAATCGGTGCGGATCCACGAGCGGGTCAGCCGCGCGCAGGCCAGGCAGCGCGCCGTCGCCGAGGCCGCGCGCGTCGCCCTCCCCGACCCCGAGCGCATCGTCGCGAGCTATCCCCACCAGCTCTCCGGCGGGCAGCGGCAGCGGGTCGCGATCGCGATGGCGCTCGCCTGCCGCCCGCGCCTCCTGATCGCCGACGAGCCCACGACGGCGCTCGACGTGACCATCCAGTCCGAGATCCTCGACCTGCTTCGCTCCCTGGTCGACGAGGACGGCATGTCGCTCGTCTTCATCACGCACGACCTCGCGGTGCTCGCGCGGATCGCGACGCACGGCGTCGTGCTTGCCGACGGCCGCGTCGTCGAGGAGGCTCCCGTCGCGACCCTGCTGACCGCTCCGGAGTCGCCGGTGACCCGGGAGCTGCTGCGCGATGCGACCGCCACCCTGTGGCGCCCGGGGGGTGTCGCATGAGTGCCACTCCGCTCCTCCGCGGTCGCGGACTCACCCGCAGCTACCCGGTGCCGAAGACCACCATGTTCGAGCGCCGCCGCTCGCTCACCGCCCTCCAGGATGCCGACATCGACATCGAGGCCGGCTCGGCCGTGGGCATCATCGGCGAGTCGGGATCCGGCAAGTCGACGCTGGTGCGACTGCTCCTCGCCCTGGACACCCCGACCGCGGGCACCGTCGAATTCGACGGACGGCGGGTGGATGCCGCGGCCGCGGCCCGCGACCTGCACTGGCTGCGCCGCGACACCGGGATGGTGTTCCAGGACCCGTACGCGTCGCTCGACCCCCGCATGAGCGTCGGAAGGATCGTCGGCGAGCCGCTGTGGGCACTGGGGATCGAGGGCGACCGGCGGGCGCGGGTGCGCGAGGTGCTCGTCGAGGTGGGTCTGGAGCCAGAGATGGCGAACCGGTTCCCGCACGAGTTCTCCGGGGGCCAGCGCCAGCGCATCGCGATCGCTCGGGCGATCGCGCATCGGCCGCGGCTGCTCGTGGGCGACGAGCCGCTGTCGGCGCTGGACGTCACCGTGCGGGCGCAGATCCTCGAGCTGCTCGCCGAGCTGCGCGCGCGGGATGGGCTGACGCTCCTGCTCGTCTCGCACGACATCGGCGTGGTGCAGAACCTGTGCGATCAGGTGATCGTCATGAAGGACGGACGCATCGTCGAAGAGGGTCCGACCGAGAAGGTGCTGCTCGAGCCGCAGGTCGCGTACACGAGACGACTGCTCGCGTCGATCCCGGCCATCGATGGCGGCGCCGCCGGCTGAGGCGACACGCCTCCGGCCCGATGTCGCGGTGCGGCATTAGCCTCGGACCATGATGCACGCGTTCGTCCCTCCGTACCTCCTGGCCCGGATCGCTGCCGTCCGCGAGCCGGAATTCCAGCACGCGGCCGCGGCGGCGCGTGCCACGCTCGCAGCCCCGCGCCCCTACCATCCGGGGCGCAGCAACCTGGAGCTGTCGATCGACGAGTCCGGCGCGCTCGTGGCCGAAGCGGTGCCTGCCCCCGACCGGACGATCTTCGACGCGAAGAACCGCGAGACCCTCCCGGGTGTGCGGGTACGCGGCGAAGACGACCCGGCGAGCGGCGACGCCTCGGTCGATGAGGCCTTCGACGGGCTGGGCGCGACCTTCGACTTCTACTGGGACGCCTACCAGCGCAATGGGATCGACGGCGCCGGCGGCGCGCTGCTGGCGACGGTGCACTACGGCAAGGACTACGACAACGCCTTCTGGAACGGCGAGCGGATGGTGTTCGGCGACGGCGACGACGAGGTCTTCACCGGCTTCACGAAGTCGCTCACGGTGATCGCGCATGAGCTCACCCATGGAGTCACCGAGCACGAGGGCGGCCTCGTCTACCAGGGCCAGTCCGGTGCCCTCAACGAATCCCTCTCCGACGTCTTCGGCTGCCTCACCGAGCAGCATCAGCTCGGACAGACCGCCGATGAGGCCAGCTGGCTGGTCGGCGCCGGGATCTTCACGGATGCCGTGCAGGGCCGGGCCCTGCGCTCGATGATCGAGCCGGGCACGGCCTACGACGACGACGTGCTCGGCCGCGACCCGCAGCCGGCGAACATGAGCGGCTATGTCGTGACGGGCGGCGACAACGGGGGTGTGCACATCAACTCCGGCATCCCGAACCGCGCCTTCGCCCTCGCCGCCGTTGAGCTGGGCGGTCGCGCCTGGGAGCGGGCCGGACTGGTCTGGTACCGCACGCTCACGTCCGGCTCACTGTCGCGCACCGCCAACTTCGCAGCCTTCGCCGCAGCCACGATCCGCGCCGCCGGGGCGGAGTTCGGCGCCACCTCCGCCGAGGTGTCCGCCGTGCGCTCGGGCTGGAAGACCGTCGGGGTCACCCCGGCCGGGTGACGGACTCCCTGGGCGCCGCCCGCGCGACGCCTGTCCCCGCGCGGAACGGCTTGGTATCGTCACGATGAGCGACCGCCACCCGACCCGGCGCGAGCGAGGACTGACGATGGACAGCGACAGCATGGGCGATCCCGTCCACGTCACCGTCGTCGTCACACGGACGGGCGGCATCGCGGGGCTGCGGCGCCAGTGGCAGGTCGACTCGCGCGGCGACGAGGCATCCGAATGGGTCGCGCTGATCGAGGAGTGCCCCTGGTCGCGCGCGGCATCGCGCGAATCAGGCGCCGACCGCTTCGCGTGGTCGATCGTCGCGCTGCTCGGGCCGGATCGGCACGACGCCGAACTCTCCGACGATCAGATCGACGGGCCCTGGGCGATCCTGGTCGAGGCCGTGCGCACCCGCGGCGCGCCGGTCCGCCCCGCGCCACGACCCACACCCTCGCCCGCGCCTTCGCCCGCAGAGCCGGAAGGGCCCGCTGAGCGGACGGAGTGACGTCAGCGCCCGAAGAAACCGCGCTTCTTGACGGGCTTGAGGTGCTTCTGCAGGTAGATCGTGCCGAGCCAGCGACCGAACTTGAAGCCGACCTTGCCCATGCGGCCGACCTCGACGAAGCCCAGCCGCTCGTGCAGGGCGACGGATGCCTCGGCCCCCTTGTCGCTGATGACAGCGACCATCTCGCGGATGCCCACCTCTTGGCACGCGGTCATCAGCGCCTCGAGCAGGGCGCGGCCCAGGCCTTTTCCGGTCGCCGCCTGGCCGAGGTAGATCGAGTTCTCCACCGAATAGCGATAGGCCGTCTTCGACGACATCGGCTGCACCAGGGCGTACCCGAGGATCTGGCCGGTCGGCGACTCGGCGACGAGGAACGGCATCTTGAGCTTCGCCAGGTGCTCGACCTTGTCGCGCCACTGCGCGAGCGTCCAGCGCTTCTCGTCGAACGTGACCACCGAGTTCGTCACGTAGTAGTTGTAGATCTCGCGGATGTCCGGGATGTCGCGGTCCTGCACCGGGCGGATGGTGAACGAGAACGGGCGCTCAGGCTCCGGGGCCTTGCGCAGGTGCCACGGCAGCAGCCGTTTCGTCTTCTCGTACTCCTCCTCCAGCATGCCGACAAGCCTACGCGGGGTCAGTCCGGGAGCCGCCAGTCGACGGCTTCGGCGCCCTGCGCTGCGAGCAGCTCGCCTGCCCGTGAGAACGGGCGAGAGCCGAAGAAGCCGCGGCTCGCGGACAGCGGCGACGGGTGCGCCGACTCGATGATCGGCACCGAGCCCAGCATCGGACGCAGGTTCGCGGCATCCCTCCCCCACAGAATCGCCACGAGCGGGCCGCCGCGCACGACGAGGGTGCGGATCGCATGCTCGGTGACCTTCTCCCACCCCCAGCCGCGATGGGATGCCGGCAGCCCGGGCGCCACAGTGAGCACCCGGTTGAGCAGCATGACGCCCTGATCGCTCCACGCCGAGAGGTCGCCGTGCGAGGCACGAGGGATGCCGAGATCGGCGTCGAGCTCCTGGTAGATGTTCGAGAGGCTCCGCGGGAGCGGACGCACGTGTCGGTCGACGGCGAACGACAGCCCGATCGGATGCCCCGGCGTCGGATACGGATCCTGGCCGACGATCAGCACCTTGACGTCGGCGAGGGGGCGCTGGAAGGCGCGCAGCACGACGTCGCCGGCCGGCAGGTAGCCCCGGCCCTCGGCCACCTCGGCGCGCAGGCGATCGCCGAGGGCTGCGAGGTCCGGCGCGACCGGGGCGAGCGCGTCCGCCCAGCCGGCATCCACCATCCCCGCCTCGGCGAGCTCGGGCAGTGACATGGGCATGGCGGATTACATGCCGCGCGGGTGCAGCGGTCCGCGTGCGAGCAGGTGCTGGGCCGACTGCGCGACCGGCCGCATCGTGATGAGGTCGAGGTTGACGTGTCCGGGGGCGTTGAGCGCGTACGCGATCACATCGGCGACATCCCCGGCGGTGAGCGGCGCTTCGACATCCTCGTAGACCTTGTCGACCGCGTTCTGGTCGCCGCCGAGCCGGTTGAGGGTGAACTCCTCGGTGAAGACCATCCCCGGGGCGACCTCGACGACCCGGATGGGCTCGCCGTTGAGCTCGAGCCGCAGGGCGTGCGCCAGCATGGCCTCGCCGGCCTTGGCCGCGTTGTACCCCGCCCCGCCCGGGTAGGCAGTCTGTGCCGCGRTCGAGGTGACGAAGAGGATGTCGGCGTGGCCGTCGGACGCCGCGGCCCGCAGCCGGGGCAGGAGGGCGGCGACCAGCCGCTGTGCGGCGAGGACGTTGACCTCGAACATCCACCGCCAGTCCTCGGGGTCGCCGTCTTCGACCCGGTCAGCGCCACGGGCGCCGCCGGCTACCTGCACGAGCGCGTGAACGGGCCCGGACTCGTCGAGCCACGCGGCGAGCGCATCGACGTCCGCGCTGCTGGTCAGATCGGCGGCGAACGCGACGACACCCGTCTCTGCCTGGAGAGCCTCGAGCCGGTCGGCCCGCCGTGCGACGGCGACGACGTCCCAGCCGCTCGCCCGCAGCGCCCTCGCGGTCGCCTCTCCGATTCCTGAGCTCGCCCCGGTCACCACTGCGCGTCGATCAGCCATGTGCTCCACGGTACCGCCGCGGCGCCACTCGGCTCGCCCTGGTTCGGTGCCGTTCCCACGGCCGGCGCAGGGAACCCGAGGTTACGTCGCATTTCCCTCTCGTTGTCGAGCGCGCCCGACCTCCGTACCCTCGAACTGGCCGCGATCTGCGCGGCACCCCCGACTACTGCAGGAGCCTTCATGTCCGCACCCGAGAACTGGCGTTTCGAGACCAAGCAGATCCACTCGGGCGCACAGCCCGATCCGGTGACCAAGGCTCGCGCGACGCCGATCTACCAGACGACGTCCTACGTCTTCGACAACACCGACCACGCCGCGAACCTCTTCGCGCTGGCGGAGTTCGGCAACATCTACACCCGCATCCAGAACCCGACCCAGGATGTCGTCGAGCAGCGGCTCGCCGCGCTCGAGGGCGGCACCGGCGCACTCCTGGTCGCGTCCGGCCAGGCCGCTGAGACCTTCGCGGTGCTCAACATCGCCCAGGCCGGTGACCACATCGTCTCGTCGAGCTCCATCTACGGCGGCACCTACAACCTCTTCAAGTACACCCTCGCGAAGCTGGGCATCGAGACGACGTTCGTCGAGAACCAGGACGACCCCGACGAGTGGCGCCGCGCGGTGCGACCGAACACGAAGCTCTTCTTCGCCGAGACCATCGGCAACCCGAAGATCAACGTCCTCGACATCCGCAGCGTCGCCGACGTCGCGCACGCCGCCGGCATCCCGCTCATCGTCGACAACACGATCGCCACCCCGTACCTCATCAAGCCGTTCGAGCACGGCGCCGACATCGTCGTCCACTCGGCGACGAAGTTCCTCGGCGGTCACGGCACGGTCATCGGCGGCATCATCGTCGACGGCGGCACGTTCAAGTGGTCCGAGAACGTCGACAAGTTCCCCGGCCTCACGGTGCCCGACCCCTCGTACCACGGCGCGAGCTACACGGCCGCTGTCGGCGACGGACTGGCCTACATCATCAAGGCCCGCGTCCAACTGCTGCGCGACTTCGGCGCCGCCATCGCGCCGCACAGCGCGTGGCTGCTCATCCAGGGCCTCGAGACCCTGTCGCTGCGCATCGAGCGCCACGTGCAGAACACCCAGGAGATCGCCGAGTGGCTTGAGAACCACGACGACATCGCCTCGGTGAACTACTCGGGCCTGCCCAGCTCGCCTTGGTACGCGGCCGCGAACAAGTACGCCCCGAAGGGCGTCGGCGCCGTCGTGTCGTTCGAGCTCAAGGGCGGGGTCGAGGCTGGTCGCGAGTTCGTCAACAGCCTGACGCTGTTCAGCCACCTGGCGAACATCGGCGACGTGCGCTCGCTCGTCATCCACCCCGCGTCGACGACCCACTCGCAGCTGACCCCCGAGCAGCAGCTCACGACCGGTGTGACCCCCGGTCTCGTGCGCCTCTCGGTCGGCCTCGAGAACATCGAAGACCTCAAGGCCGACCTCGAGCAGGCGCTCGCGGCCGCCCGTCGCGTCAGCGAGGCTGCGCGCGCGTAACTCCCCTGCAAGGGAACGGATGCCCCGGCCCAGCGTCATCGAGACGCTGAGCCGGGGCATCCGGCGTTGGTCAGCCCGCGGAGTCCCACCACCGCAGCAGGCGAAGCGCACGAAGGGTGACCCAGCGACTGGGGAACCCTTCGCCCTCGGCCTCCAGCTCGAACAGCACCGGTCCCCCGTGCGCGTTCTCATAGGCGAACATGCCGTTGGCGTCGGCCTTCGACCGCAGCAGGCCGATCGCGTCGGCGAGCCGCTCATCGCGGCGTTCCGCTGCGCGGAAGTAGTCGAGGCCACGGAGGATGTCGTGGAACCAGCGCGTCGGATACGACAGCATCGTCATCCGCGGGTCGGCGATCTCGCCCGTCGATCGGCGGCGGTAGAGCCCGCGCTCGAGCAGGTACTCCTCGGCGGTCGCGCGCGCGGCGTGCGAGGCATCCGTTCCACCGGTCGCCGCCTCCCACTCGCGGAGGCCCTCGAGCACGCAGATGGTGGAGTGGAAGGACGAGACTGTCGACTGGTCCGTCCAGCAGTTCCACCCGCCGTCGTTGAGCCGGCCGGCCAGGATGGTCCCGACGATCCGATCGACCGGCTGCCCGAAGTAGGCGCCGATCGCAAGGGCGATGCCGTTGATGCACGGCTCGGCCTCGCCGTCGAAGTACGGCGCGTCGTTGTACTCCCAGCGGACGTTGTCGCGCACGAGCCCGATCGCGCGCTGAGCCTGCGGACTGTCGGGGGCCAGGCCGTACTCCCACAGCGACTGCAGCGAGAAGTGCGTGGCCGTCCACGCGTCGAAGAAGGGCCGCTCCTCATCTGCCCAGCCTGGCCGGTAGGTGCCGCCGTCCCAGCGGCCGTCGTCGGCCTGCTCGGCGAGCATCCGGGCGCCCCACCCCTCGGTGGCGACCCGCGCCCGCTCGGCCGCGACCTCGTCGGGTGCGGCATCCGTAAGATCGCGCAGCACCTGCCAGCGGATGGCAGGGTCGCCCTGGAGGAGATAGTCGATGACGTCCATGCCACGCATGCTAGACCGGTGCGCGGACAGCGGCACCGGCTCTTACGGTGGTGCGGTGGAACCCCTCGCAGACGTAACAGTGGGCTACCGCTCAGTCCGACCGGCGAGAATGGGCCAATGGACTGGCAGACCTCCGAAGACACCGTGCCGTCGGCACCGGTGACGGAGGCCGACGCGCGCCTGCTCCTGGGCCGCCCGCCCGCCACCGGCGCATGGCGGGACGGCGACCCGGTCGGCGACCGCCAGTTCGCGGCCTTCGGCCCATTCCGCACCGAAGGCGGCCGGGAGCTGCCCGCCTACCGGCTCGCGTACGAGACCTGGGGCGAGCTCAATGCCGCCCGCGACAACGCGGTGCTGGTCCTGCACGCCCTCACGGGCGACAGCCACGTGCGCGGACCGGCCGGGCCGGGGCATCCGACCGCCGGCTGGTGGGATGACATCGTCGGACCGGGCGCGCCCATCGACACCGATCAGTGGTTCGTCGTTGCTCCCAACATGCTGGGCGGATGCCAGGGCTCGACCGGTGCGGCCAGCATCGCGCCCGACGGCTACGAGTGGGCGTCGCGCTTCCCCTATCTGACGATCCGCGATCAGGTCGCCGCACAGGTGCGCCTCGCGGACGCGCTCGGCATCGATGTGTGGGCCGCGGTGCTCGGCGGCTCGATGGGCGGCATGCACGCCCTGGAGTGGGCCGTCGGACTGCCCGACCGGGTTGCGCGGGTGGGCGTGCTCTCGGCGCCGCCGGTGAACACGGCCGACCAGATCGCCCTCAATTCCGTGCAGCTCGAAGCGATCCAGATCGATCCGCGCTTCCAGGGCGGCGAGTACTACGACTCCGGCGACGGCGACGGCCCGCACCGCGGCCTCGCGCTCGCGCGGCGCATGGCGCTGCTGAACTACCGCAGCCCGACCGAGCTCAATCAGCGGTTCCAGCGCTCCTGGCAGTCCGGCGTGAGCCCGCTCGGACACGGCGGCCGCTTCGCCGTCGCGTCGTACCTCGACTTCCACGGCAACCGCTTCACCCGCCGCTTCGACGCGAACACCTACCTCACCCTCGTCGAGGCGATGAACTCGCACGACGTCGGCCGGGATCGCGGCGGAGTCGAGGATGCCCTCGCCCGGGTGACGGCGACGGCGCTCGTGCTCGGCATCGACAGCGACCGCCTGTTCCCCATCGACGGGCAGCACCGCATCGCGCGCAGCATCCCTCGGGCCCTCGACGGCGACCGCGCCGTCGTGCTCGCGAGCGACTTCGGCCACGACGGGTTCCTCATCGAGACCCTCGCGGTCGGCATACACCTCCGCCGGCTCCTCGCCGCACGCGCGGGCTGACCGCCCGTCTCCCCGCGCACCGCATCCGCGCCACTCCCCGACATCCGCTGCGCCAGCTCAGCTCGTGCGGGTGTAGATCCAAGGCAGTGCGCCGACCTCCAGCCGATGGCGAGCGGATGATTCGACGCCGGGAATCTCGGATGCCTCGGCCGCGGCATCCGTGTCGTATTCCGCGTCTTCCTGCCAGAGCAGCATCGGACCGGTCGGCACGCGCCGCGCCACGGTCTCGAAGCGGTGGACGCCGGCGAGGCGGATCGCGCCGAGCAGCGCGGCGGCATCCGGCTGCGTGCTGAGACCGTGGAGGGTGATCCAGGTGGGCGGGTACAGCGTCACCTCGCCGCGGGCGTGCCGCTCCAGGAGCTCGCCGGGCCGCACCCAGTCGGCGGCAACGGCTTCGTCGGCCGAGAGGGCGAGCTCCCCCACGGGCGCGGGCGCGGCGAAGAACCAGGTGCGGATCCGCAGGGGCAGTCCCGGCGGCGGGTCCCAGCAGGAGAGGGTCACCAGGCCGCCCTCGTCGAGGGTGAGGCCGGTCTCCTCCCAGGTCTCGCGGACGCCCGCGCGGCGGGCGACCTGCTCCTCGGTTTCGTCCTCATCGCCCGCATCCGCGGGATCCAGCTTGCCGCCGGGGAACACCCACGCGCCGGCGAACGAGCCGCGGTCGGGGCGCTCGATCATGAGCACCTCGGGGCCGGCCGGGCCGTCCCGCACGATCACGACGGTCGCGGCGACCGGAATGCCGGGGTCGGTGCCGTCACCGGGGAGGCGGGGTCGCGAGTCGCCGACCGCGTCGGCGAGGGCGCGCACGGCGCGGTCTGCAGACGAGGGGATCTCCGACATCGCCCCAGCCTACGCACGGGGTGAAGGCGCCCGGTCGCGCAGCAAGCCCGATCCGGCTCAGGCGAGGGCGAGCGCCGGGCGCCGGTCGAACGAGAAGCTGAGCACCGCGATGCCGAGCCCGGCGAGTGCGAGGGCGACCCCGATCCAGGCGGGGGCGACGTAGCCCCACCCGATCGCGATGACCATGCCGCCGAGGAAGGCGCCGAGGCTGTTGCCCATGTTCAGCGCCGAGTGGTTGAGGGCCGCGGCGATCGACTGGTTGTCGCCCGCGACATCCATCAGCCGCGTCTGGATGCTGGGGCTCAGCACCGACGAGACCAGCCCGGTCAGGAAGACGAAGAATCCGATCGCCCAGATCCACTGCGCCGTCACGGCGAGCAGGGCGAGCACGATCGCGAGCGCGATGAGCCCCCCGATCATCGTGCGGCGGAGGTCCAGGTCGGCGAGGTAGCCGCCGGCCAGGTTGCCGATGGTCATGCCGATGCCCATCAGCACGAGGATCATCGGCACCACCCATGCCGCAGATCCCGACACTTCGGTGATCATCGGTGCGACATAGCTGTAGACCGCGAAGAAGCCGCCGAACCCGATCGCGCCGATGCCGAGGGTGAGCCAGACCTGCCCGACGCGGAAGACCTTGAGCTCCTCGCGAATGGTGCGCACCGGATCGCCGGCGTGCGCGGGGACGAAGATCGCGATGCACACGGTGGCGGCCGCGAAGATGCCTGCGACGATCATGAAGGCCGTGCGCCAGCCGGTCTGCTGGCCGAGGTAGGTGCCGAGCGGCACGCCCACGACGTTGGCCACGGTCAGGCCGGTGAGCACGAAGGCTACACCCTTCGCCCGTTTGCCCGGCCCCAGCACATCGGCCGCGACGAGGGCGCCGATGCCGAAGTACGCGCCGTGCGGGAGGCCCGCGAGGAACCGGGACGCGGCGACCAGTTCGAACGTCGGCAGCACGAAGGTGAGCGCGTTGAAGAGCGTGAGCGCGACCGCGAGCCCGACCATCACGCGGTGCCGCGGGTACTTCGCCACCACGGCGGCGATCGTTGGTGCTCCGATGACCACGCCGAGCGCATACAGCGAGATGAGCCACCCGGTCTGCGCGATCGCCGACTCGGGGTCGGTCGCCCACTGGATCGGCAGCAGATCCTGCGCGATGTCCGGCAGCAGGCCCATGACCACGAATTCGGTCATGCCGATGCCGAAGCTGCCGACGGCGAGCGAGAGGAGCGCCCCCATCGCCGCCCCCCTCGAGAGAGTCGAGGAGGTCATCCGGTCATGCTAGCCCGGGACGAGGCATCCTGTCGAATCGATTCGAGGGATCCCCCGAACCCCCTGCGCGGAGGGAGGGATGCCGCTACTCGTCGTCGTCGGCCGGACCATCGCCGTCAGCACCGGCGGACGCGAGGGCCGTTTCGAGGCGGTCGATCTTCGCGTCGAGCTCGCCCGTCCAGCCTGGACGGATGTCGGCCTTGAGGACGAGCGAGACGCGCGAGCCGAACGGGGCCACGGCCTCGGTCGCCCGCTTGACGACATCCATCACCTCGTCCCACTCCCCCTCGATCTCGGTGAACATCGAGGTGGTGCGCGATGGCAGGCCGCTGTCGCGGACGACGCGCACGGCGGCGGCGACCGCATCATGGACCGAGCCGTCCGAGCGGCCGGTGCCGCTGGGGGCGACCGAGAAGGCGACGAGCATGGAGTCCTCCTGGAGGGTCAGCGCACCGCCGCGCCGGTGCGGCGGGCGTGCACGTGCGGATGGATGCGGACGCGCGCGAGCCGGACGACGACCCACACGAAGAGAACCGCGAGCAGGGCGTTGCGGGTGGTCAGCAGCGCCGCCGGGAACGGCTCGGCGAGCAGCAGTCCCCAGTAGGCCAGCGGATAGACCGCAAAGGTGAGGATCGCGATCACGAGTCCGAGCGTCGCCGGCCTCCACCAGCGATGCCGATCGATGACCAGCGCGACCACGAGCGGTGCGGCCAGCCATGTCATGTACTGCGGCGAGCCGACCTTGTTGAACAGGATGAACGCGAGCACGAGCCCCAGCCCGAGCGGCGGGAACAGCGCGGCGAAGCTGGCCCCGCGCCACGCCTTGTACGCGCCCAGCCCCGCGACCGCGAGGACGGCGACGGCGAGCAGCGGCGTCATCACCGCGATGAGCGGGTTCACCTGCGGGCCCGTCACCTGGAAGGTCAGCAGCTTGTCGTCGTAGTAGATGAACGACCCAGGGATGTGGGCGACCGCTCGCCAGAGGTAGAAGGTGCTCACCGGCGCCTCCAGCTGCAGCCCGCGCCCGGTCTGATCCATGACGAAGCCGAAGACGTGGGCGCCGCCGCCCGCGACGACCACGACGAGAATGATCGCCGCCGAGACGAGCGCAGCGCTCGCGACCACGGCCAGCCGGCGGCGCACCGCGATGACGGCGGCGAGGATGATGGCGGCGGGCCAGACCTTGATCCAGGTGGCCGCGGCGAGCAGGGCCGAGCCGATCCACGGGCGGCCGACCAGCCAGAGACTTCCGGCGAGGGTGAGCGGCACGGTGATGCCGTCGAGCCGATACATCCCTATCGGTCCGAGCATCGCGATGAAGGCGAGCCAGAACCACGCCCCGACCCAGCGACCGGTGGAACGTGCCCGCCCGACGAGCATCGCGAACGCCAGCGCGTCGCACAGGGTGATGAGGATCGCCCAGCCGACTTCGTAGCCGGCGATCCAGGCGAAGCCGTGGGCGAGCACCATCGGCACGAGGGCGAGCTGAGGGTAGACCCAGGCCTCGGTGATCCCGACGATCCCTCGGCCGCCCAGCGCCTGCAGCGACCACGGCTCGTACACCCGGTATACGTCGCCCATCGGCTCGTTGCGCAGGACGAACCCGAGCACCGCGACGGCGATATGCACAAGGGCGAACGCGACCCAGAGCACCGCCCGCCTCGACACCCTCCCCATCCTAGGCGGCGGTATTCGCGGAGACGGATGCCGCAGCCGCGACCGTCAGGCGATCGCGAGCGCTTCGGCCACCGCCCGCGGCAGCCCCTCGGCGACGTCGAGCGCCGTGATCGGGCCGCCGCCCCGCGCCGCACTGGCGAGCGCGCCGGCCCGGCCGTGCAGCCATAC